>NZ_JBLRWX010000005.1:0-17037 GCF_047921035.1 Natronococcus sp. | reverse complement strand
CGGACTGGCGGGAACGCCTCGCTCCGCGAGGGTCTCGGCGTAGTCGGCCGACACCCGGCTCTCGGCCGGGTGCGAAGCGTCGGGATCGGCGATCGTCGCCCCGGCCGTCGACAGCGAGGCGCCGATCGTCCCCAGCGACGCGACGAGCAGGACGATCACCGCGAACGTCGACAGCGTCGCCGCCGTCGGAACGACCGTTCGCGCCGCGAGCACCGTCGGTCCGAGTCGGCTTCGGACACCGGCGCCGATACGGCGGAGCCGACCGCCCGACGCGCTCGAGCCACCATCGTGTTCGTCCCGACCGACCCGTGCGGGGGGTTTCGTCGTCGCGGCGCGAGCCGTGGCGTACCCCGTCCCGATCCCGACGAGGGTGATCGCGACGAGCATCGCGGCGACGAATCGGGCGAGGTCGGGCGTCACCGTCACCGACAGGGTCGTCGGCAGACCGACGACGACCGCGGCGGTCACCGCCGCGTTGGTGACGACGACGCCGATCGCGTAGCCGAGGACGCCGCCGGCGGCCGCGATCGTCCCCGCTCGCGCCGCGAGCGCGGCCCGGATTCGCCGGGGCGGGGCTCCCGTCGCACGAGCCACGCGGATCGTCCGCGCGCGATCCCGGATCGTCATCCGGACGACGCTCGAGAGCGTCGCGGCGACGATTACGCCGGCGGCGGCGACGCCCGTCCGGACGATCCCGAGGACGTCGTCGGCGCCCTGCGTAAAGAACTCGAGCGCACCCACCAGCGGCGCACCCTGGCGGTCCTCGTTCCCACCCTCGTCGGCCGGCGAGACGACGAGCGCGCCCGTCGGTCCGACGGCCTCGAGGGTCTCGGGCGTCGTCCGCAGCCACGTCGGGGGAACGACCGCGTCCGAGGCGTTCGCGGGCTCGACCGTCGTCGTCGCCGTTCCGTCGGTTCCCTCGAGGCGCCACGTCTCGCCCTCGGCGTCGGGCGCGACGGTGCCGTCGGGCTGGGCGGGGAGCCCGAGGGACGGGGCGTCGGCGGGGACCGCGACGATCCGACGGGTGTCGCCCTCGGGCCCGATGGCAACCGCCGTCGGAAGCACGGCGTCGTCGGGGCCTGCTACCTGGTTCGCGCGGTCGACCGAGTCGTAGCCGACGACCGACGCGTTCCCCTCGTGCTCGGCCGCGAGGCTCCGGGTCTGGTCGCCGGCGGCGACGACCAAAAGCGAGGCGCCGACCAGCAGCGCCACCGTCAGCGCGATAACCAGCACCGCGAGTCGGTCCCGGCGCGACCAGCGACCGACGAGCACCCGAAGATACGTCATGGAAATCGGACGGTGAAGTTGTAGGGGAAGTGTCGCCGTAAATAAATGCCGGAGTCGGTTCGATCAGCGTCTACGGGGCGCCCGTTCGTTTCTCTCGAGGGGAAGATCCAGGATTTGATACAGTACCGATATAGCCGTGATCGTCGTAGTGACCACCGGTTGAAATGAACGGGAGCGATGGGGGTTCGGACGAGGCGAGCGAGTCGTCAGTGTTCGAGCGGCGCTACGGAGAAGGAGCCCCGGCCAGCGTCGCCGTCGTGGAAGCAGTCGCCGCGGCGGAGGGGGTCGATCCGACGGCGATCGAGGACGAGTACGGCGCGACGCTGCTCGACAGCGTCGATCCGAAGGCGCTCGACACCCTCGTCGGCGACGGCGACGGCAGCGGGACCGTCGCGGTCGAGTTCTTCTTCCTCGAGTACCGCGTCCGCGTCGACGACGCCGGTCTGATCCGGATCTTCGAGGACGGTCGGTGACGGTCCGGATCGGCCGACGGTCTCCACTCCAGACCGGTCGCTCGAGCGAGAGATTTACGGTCCCCGCGCTCGCTCTCTCGAGTAGATGCCGACCCAGCGCCGGATGCGGTTCGTTCACGGACAGCTCGCCTGGATGCTCGCGACGGTCGTCGCGCTGACGCTGCTGGGGAGTCTCTCCTACGAGCTGTTCTTCGTGCTCTCGCTGATCGGCCTGCTGATCGTCACCGAGCTGACCGCACCGGTCAACATCACGCCGGCCTGGCGACGGCGCCTGCTGTGGCTGATCGGGCTGGGACTGGTCGGCTTCGCGGTCATCGTCGTCCGCCGGATCCTCGAGATCCTGCCGCCGGAGGTGCTGCCGTTTTGAACCTCCGCGGGTACGTCACCGACGGCGACGGGATCGACTGGCCGGCCGCGCTGCTGGTCGCCCTCGGCGCCGTCGTCCTCGTCGGGCTGTTCGTCGCCGCGACCACCTCCTCGGCCGCGTTCGGCCCGTACAACCCCTCGTGGGACGGCACCGACGACTTCCGGGAGGTGATCCAGACCGACGACGACGTCGAGGGCGAACTGATCCGGGAGACCGACCGCTACGAGGAGGTCCCCGCCGAGGAGACGACGGCGATCGTCGTCGCCCCCGACGAGCCCTACGGCGCGGCCGACGCCGCCCGCGTCCAGGCGTTCGTCGACAACGGCGGCACCCTGGTCGTCCTCGAGAACTACGGCACCGACGCGAACGACCTGCTCGAGGCCGTCGGCGCTGACGCCCGCACGGACGGGCGCATCCTGCTCGACGAGCGCAGCCACGACCGCGGCCCGGCGATGCCGATCGCCACCGCGACCGCCAACCACGAACGGACCGCCGGCGTCGACCAGCTCACGCTCAACTACGCGACGGCCGTCGACCCCAACGGCGCGACGGTTCTGGTCGGAACCAGCGACTACGCCCACCTGGCCGACTCGCCGGGTGCGGAACTCGAGGACGACACGGCGTTCGACGCCTACCCGGTCGCGACCGTCGAGGACGTCGGGAACGGCGAGGTCGTCGTCGTCGGCGATCCGAGCATCACGATCAACGCGATGTACGGCGAGCCCGACAACGCGGCGTTCCTCCAGCGCCAGTACGCCGACGACGACCGCGTCCTGCTCGATCTGAGCCACGGCGAGGAGCTGCCGCCGCTGGCGAGTATCACGCTGACCCTGCGGGAGCTGCCGGCGCTGCAGGCGCTGCTCGGGCTGTTCGCCGTCGTCGCCGTCGTCGCCTCGTCGAACCGAACCCTCCGGAGCGGGCTCGGGGCCGTCCGCGACCGTCTCGAGCCCGACGACGACCGCGGAGCCGCCCTGTCGGACGCCGAACGGGCCGAACTGCTCCGGGAGCGCCACCCCGACTGGGACGACGAGCGGATCCACGAAACGATAACAGCGCTTAACCGTTCCCGGTCGAAACACGAGGAGCGATGAGCGAGACGGACCGGAACTGGCCCTTCGCGGACGATCCACAGACGGTGTACGAAAGTATCCGGACCGAGACCGAACGGGTCCTGGTCGGCAACGAGGAGGCGATCGAACACCTGACGATCGCCCTGCTTACCCGGGGCCACCTCCTGCTCGAGGGCGTCCCCGGGGTCGCCAAGACGACGATCGCGAACCTGCTGGCGCGGGCGACCGGGCTCGACTACCAGCGCATCCAGATGACCCCCGACATCCTGCCGGCCGACATCACCGGCACCCAGATCTACCGGGAGCCGACCGGCCAGTTCGAACTCCAGCGGGGGCCGGTCTTCTCGAACCTCGTCGTCGCCGACGAGATCAACCGCGCGACGCCGAAGACCCAGTCGGCGCTGCTCGAGGCGATGCAGGAACGAACCGTCACGATCGAGGGCCAGACGCTGGCGCTGCCGGAGCCGTTCATGGTCGTCGCGACCCAGAACCCGATTGAGATGGAGGGCGTCTTCGAGCTGCCGGAGGCCCAGCGGGACCGATTCATGTTCAAGCTCACGATCGGGTTGCCGGACCGCGAGGAGGAGACGGAGCTGCTCCGGCGGTTCGACGAGCAGCCCGACCTCGGCCCCGATTCGATCGGCCAGGCGGTCCAGACCGAGGACATCCGCGCGGCCCGACAGGCCGTCACGGAGGTTCACGTCGCCGACCCGGTCAAGGAGTACGTCCTCGACCTCGTCGCCGCGACCCGGGACCACCCCGACGTCAGCTACGGCGTCTCCCCGCGGGCGTCACTCGCCTTCCTCAGGGGCGTCAAGGCCCGCGCGGCGATCCGGGGCCGCGAGTACGCCACGCCCGCGGACGTCAAGTCGCTCACCGAACCCATCCTGGTCCATCGCCTCGTCCTGGATACGGAGGCCGAACTGAGCGACGTCGGTCCCGAAACCGTCGTCGAGGAGATCCTCGATACCGTCACCGTCCCGGACACCGACGACCTCGGCGGGAAACCGACGCCGAACTAGCGGTCCGTCTTCGCCGACGATCTGCGGTCTCGATTTCCCGGAGCGACTCGAGGACGGCTTGCGGCCGCTCCGGAACGGACACACCAGTAGATAGTCGCATCGGTCTTTTATTCAAAGGGCAGTGTGAGCTCGCGTTACGTAGCGAGTGCGAATGGAACGGCTGGCGTTGTGTCTGCACCCCTGACTGACCACCGCTGGGTGGGACTGAAAGGGGCTGGCGTGCTCGAGGTGCGAGGGGACGCAAGCACCGCAGGGAGCAACGCAACCGAGGCGCGCAGCGAGCCGCAGTCCTTGAGCGGGCCAGGGGCTTTCGCGGTAGTGACGACGATAGCAGTCCTGTTAGCACGAACATAGGGATCGCCACGCCCTCCCCAGCCGATTCGCTCGCTGCGCTCGCTCATCCCTCGCACAGCATCGTCGACCACCCTCACTGATGTTCGGCCGGTCGACAGCGCGCGCCACCGCAGAAGGATGGTCGGACCGATCTGAGACGTCGTTCACCTGTACGTAACGAACCGATCCACTCGCATTCACGGCTCAGTCTGAAAGACAAACGGTCTTGCCAACTGTTGGTACAGGAGGCCGTATTACTCGGTGTCCTCGAACTCGAGGTCCTCGCCCGTTTCTTCGCCCGTCGACTCCTCTTCGTCCGTCCCGGCATCCTCGTCCGCGTCGTCCGGCTCGAACCGGCACGTGACGAGCCAGTCGGCGCGGTCGTCGCCGGCGTCGACCTCGAGCGTGACCGGACGGTCGAGGCCGACCGCCAGCCCGACGGCGAGAAACGAGGCGATCGGGTGATCGAACCGATCGACGGCGCCGAAGGCGCTGCCCGTGATCGCGACGGTGATCCGTCCCGCGGCCGCGTCGACGTCCGGGTCGGCGCCGTCGGCGAGTTCGAACCCCTCGACGAGGCCGTCGGCCAACTGCACCGCGAGCGGCTCGGGCCGGCTCGCGAGGTCGCCCGACAGCGCCCGTCGGAACTCCTCGAACAGCGTCGCCCCGGTCGGCGCCACGAGCAGCCCCCGCTGATCGCGCTCGACGAGCACCGGCCCGTCCGCGTCCGTCGGCGGTTCGAACGCGGCGTCGGCGGGGACGTAGAGCCGGGCGGTGTCGGTTCGCTCGTCGGGGACGTACACCCGGTCCTCGCGCAGGCCGAGCTCGGCCGCGAGCGAGTCGCCGTTGGCCGCCCAGGCGGCGTAGACCCGCTCCCCGACCGAGGCGGCGACGAACTGGCCGGGCGTCAGGTAGTACGTGAGCAGCCCGCCGAACAGTCCCGTCGCCCCGAGCGCGACGAGGATCTCGCGGCTGTCGGGGAAGATCACGCCGCCCGCGACCGCACACAGCCCGATCGCGACGAGGCCGAGGGCCGTCCGTCGGTACTTCGAGCGACGCGCACGCGCGTGTTGGGCCCGGAGCCGTCGGTTCTCCTCGGCGAGCAGCTCTGCTCGAGCCTCGGCTCGCTCGAGTCGGTCGGCGGTCTCGGCCGCCGACTCCGGTTCGGGGGCTGTCTCCGTCTCGGTTCGGTCGCTTGCGTCGAAGTCGTATGTACTCATTCGTCAGTAGTGGAAGATGGCTCGTCGTCGACGAGACCGAGCGCAACCAGTCCGTACCGGTACGCGCCGTAGCTCGCGAGCGCGACCGCCCCGGCGGTGACGCCGGCGGCCTGCCACAGCGACAGCGAGACGACCGCGAGCCAGCTCACGGCGCCCAGTCCGGCGACGGCGAGCAGCGTTCCGGCGGCGGTTCGAAGCGGCGCTCGCGTTCGCAGGACCGGGACGACGAGCAGCGCGAGCAGCCCCGCCTCGACGACGGCGAAGGAGATCGGATCGATTCCGTCGGGAAACAGCGCCAGCAACAGCACGTGGCCGACGGCGATGGCGTACGGCGTCCCGAACCCGTACCACAGCAGTATCGTCGCGATCCCGGCGCCGACGCCGAGCGGGCCGGCTGCCGCCCCGAAGGTGGCGACGAGGGCGATCGCCCCGAAGGCGGCCGACCACGGCGAGGGCCGTTCGGTGACGAACGTCGACTCGACGTGGCTCCCCGTGGCGTAGTCGGTCATCGGGCCTCACCCCGGGATCGTGCGCGCGTCGTGTCGAGGACGGCCGACAGCCGCTCTTCGGGGGCGACCTCGAACGCCGTGACCGCGTCCATTCGATCGAGGTCGCGTCGCAGCTCCTCGAACTCGAGGTAGCTGTCGGCGGCCCGGTCGGGATCGCCGACCCCGTCGGTCGCGAACAGCACCGACGGGGTCAGCAACAGCAGGACCTCGCTCCCCCGGGCGCGAGCGAACCTGACCGTCTCGTACAGCGTCTCCGGATCCGAGTCGTCCGTACAGATGATCGTCCACTGGCGGCTGTCCCGGCCGCCGAGTGCCGTTCGGACCGCGCCCACCAGCGGCTCGCCGTCGAAGCGAACGTCGTACCGGGTTCGGGCGGCGTAGTACGGCTCGAGCGTTCGCGCGAACGGGTCGGTCTCGCCTTCGAGCGCCGACAGCGCCCTCCGGGGACGGGTCGGCGACGGCGTCGGCCCCGGTATCGAGTGGCTCTCCGAGACGGTCTCCGCGGGAACGTCGCCGTCGTCCGCACCGACCGGCTCGAGCCCCAGCAGGCGCCGGCGGATCGAGAGGTACGCGGCCGGCCCCGTCGTGGGGTCGATCCGGGAGGTGATCCCCTCGTCGCCGACGGTGATCAGCCCGAGGGGATCGTCGAGGTCGCGGGCGTTCGCGGCGACCGCGAGCGCGACCTCCCGGAGGTAGGCGAGCTTCGACTCCCCCGGCGGGCCCGCAGCGAGTCCGCCCCGGTGGTCGACGATCAGCATCGTCGGTCGGTGGGTCTCGGTCTCGTACTCGCGGACGTGGAGGGTGTTGAGCCGCGCGGTCGCCTTCCAGTCGATCTCGTCGGCCGAGTCGCCCGGCACGTACTCGCGGAGTTCCGCCGGCTCGAGCCCGGGACCGCGTCGGCCGGTCTCGTGTTCGCCCTGGGCGATCGACACCTCGTTGCCGCCGTGGCCGACGTGGACGGTGTGGGGGCCCCGGGGTTCGACCGTCACCGACGGTCGCGACTCGGCCGGCATCGTCGCCGCGAACAGCCCGTCGCTCGCGGTTACCGACACCGGGTCGAACCGGTGGCGACCCGCGACGGGCCAGGTTACGGCGGTCGTCTCGCGGGTCGTCGCCGCCCCCGGCTCGAGCGACGTCGACAGCGGCGTCGCGGCGCTGGCGCCCGTCGGCATGCCCCCGTCGAACGACAGCAGCAGGCGAGCGGGCGCGTCGAGCGTCGCCTCGAGCGTGACCGGGATCTCCGCGTCGGCCCGGACGGTGTTGGCGGCCGGCAGCTGGCGGACCGTCAGCGAGTCGACGGTGTCGGCGACCCCGCGGACGAACAGGACCTGCCGGACGAGGAGCCACGCGCCGAGCAGCACCGTCGCCGCGAGCAACAGCGGGCGGGCGAAGACGGCGGCGAGGACGGCGAGCGCTCCCGCGATCGCTCCAACCGCCCAGACCTGGCGCGTCGGTCGCATACTCCAGTGGTTTTTCGGTGACTTGTTGAACCTACTGGTTGTCCGTCGGGACGAGCAGACAGGCTTTTGTTCGGCGGCGTGAATTACCGATCGTGAACCACGTCGCCGTTCGCGCGCTCGTCCTCGCGTTGTTGGCGTGTTCGCTGCCCCTCGCAGCGACCGCCGCGGGCGCCCCCGCCGGCGAGTCCTCCCAATCGATCGCGAGCGACGCGCTCGCGAGCACGAGCGACGAGCCGGCGGCCAACGAGACGCCCCGCCACCAGAACCCCGACGAGTACGACGAGGCCGGCGACGACGAGGAACTCGAGTCCTGGCTCGCCGACCAGCTCTCCCGGCAGCTCCAGGATAGCTCGGTCGCGCTGAGCGAGGGCCAGTACGAACAGGCCCGCGAGCACCTCGGCGACGACTACGACGAGCGCCTCGAGCAGTACGCCGAGGTATCCGGCGACACGGGCGACGAGGACGACCCGGCCGAAGCCTACCGGAACGCCCCCGAGTCACAGGAACGGATGGCCAACGCGATCGAAGAGTACCACGAGACCCGCGAGGAGTACGAGGAGGCGCTCCGGGAGGGTGACCAGGAGCGCGCCCACGACCTCGCGCGGGAACTCGAGGCGCTGTCCGACGAGATCGACGAGGCCGGCGAGGACGCCGCCACGAGCTACGAGACGATCGACAACGAGACCGACGAGGATCACTCGGATTCGGTGGCAGCGATCAACGAGAGCCGGAGCCAGATCGAGAGCGAGCAGACCGCCGTCCGCGACGAGCAGTTCGTCGAGACCGAACTCGACCTCGAGGTCGTCGACGAGACCGCGTCGTTCGACGATCCGATGGTCGTCCGCGGCGAGGTCCGAACCGCCGACGGCGAGCCGATCGAGGGCGACCTCGAGATTCGAGTCGAGGACGAGCCCGTCGCCGTCGGCGAGCCGAGCGACGAGTGGTGGGCCGGCGACGAGGCCGACTTCGAGTTCGAGTACCGGCCGACGGACCTCCCGCTCGACGCGGAGACGGTGACCGTCGAGTACGTTCCCGACAGCGATACGACGTACCTCGGCGCCGAGCAAGAGCTCGAGGTGACGCCCGAACAGACGACGGCGACGATCGACGACCTCGAGGCGACCGACGAGGTCGCCTACGGCGAGCCGCTGTCGGTCAGCGGCACGGTGACCGCCGCGGGAGAGCCCGTCGACGACGTTCCGGTCGCGATCAGCATCGACGGCGAACTCCTCGGGACGGTAAACGCCTCCGAGGGGACCTTCGAGGGTGACGTCGAGACGCCGGCGAACGTCTCCGCCGGCGAGGCGACGGTGACCGCCTCGCTCCCCTACGAGGACCGAACGCTCACCGCGACGCCCGCCGAAGCGCCGATTACAGTCGCCGAGACCGAAACCGAGCTGACGGCGACGGCCACGGCGATCGGCGAGGAGGAGGTCGCGATCGACGGCAGCCTCGCGACGGCCGACGGCGACGCCCTCGACAACCAGACCCTCGAGGTCCGGGTCGACGGTGTGACCGCGGAGACGCTCGAGACCGACGAGGACGGCGGGATCGCCGGCACCGTCGACACCGGGTCGGTCGACGGCGAGGCGGTCACGATCACGGTCAGCTACGACGATGCGAGCTCGAACATGGCCGCGGCCGAGGTCGAGGAGACGGTGACGATGCCCGGCAACGGCGACTCGCTGCCGATCCCGCAGTCGGCTATCGTCGGCGTCAGCGCCCTGCTCGGTATCGGCGTCCTCGGGCTGGCGGGCTGGTGGCGGCGCCGCTCGAGGCGTGACGACCTCGACCGGGCGCCGTCGATCGCGGTCGGCGGCCCCGACCGCGGCCCCGACCCGGCGGTGACGCAGGACCGCATCGACGCCCTGCTCGAGCGGGCGGCCGAACAGCTCGCGGACGGCCGAACCGACACCGCGGTTCGAACCGCACACGCCGCCGTCAGACACGCCTACGGAAGCGCGGTCGGTCGACCCGGCGCGGCGACTCACTGGGAGTTCTACCGCGAGCACGCCGACGACGCCGCGGCCGACGCGGTCCCGCTCCGTGAACTCGTCGAGACCTACGAACAGGCCGCGTTCACGCCGGACCCGGTGACCGAGGACCAGGCCGAACGCGCCCTCGAGACCGCCCAACGGCTCTGCGAGGACGCCGATCTCGAGGCGACGTCCGGGTCGGCGTCGGCTGCCGCGTAGGACGGTTCGATCGACCGACTTTTATTGACCGCTCGTCAACGACGTACCGAATGGACGATCGACGGTCGCTTCGGTTGCTGATCCCTCGCCCGGTTCGCAGGCTCCCCGCCGACCTCGTCGCGATGCTCGTCGTGACCCTCCTCGTCAACGTCGCCGTCTTCGTACCCGTCGTCCGGGACACGCCGCTTCGGGTTCCGCTCGGGCTCGCCTTCGCGCTGTTCGTCCCCGGCTACGTCTTCATCGCCGCGCTGTTTCCCGAGGCCGGGGAGTCGCCGACGACCGACGACGCCGACGAGACGGCCCGCTTTTCGGGCGAGTCGATCCGCGCGGGGATCGACGGCATCGAGCGCGTCGCGCTCGCGTTCGGGCTGAGCATCGCCATCGTCCCCCTGATCGGGCTCGTGTTGAACTTCACGCCGTGGGGGATCCGACTGACGCCGATCATGCTCTCGCTGTCGGGCTTTACCGTCCTCGCGACGGCCGTCGCGGCCCACCGCCGGTGGGAACTCCCCGCCGAGGAGCGGTTCGCGGTTCCCTACCGCGAGTGGTACGCCGCCGGGCGCTCGGAGCTGCTCGAGCCCGACACCCGCCTCGACGGCGCCCTGAACGTCCTGTTGATCCTGTCGATCGTGCTCGCGGTCGGCGTCGTCGGCTTCGCCGTCGTCTCCCCGCCGGCCGGCGAGCAGTTCTCGGCGATCTACCTCCTCACCGAGGACGAGGACGGCGAACTCGTCGCCGACGGCTACCCGACCGAGTTCACGCAGGGCGAGAGCGCCGAGGTAATCGTCGGCGTCGACAACCACGAACACGAGACGACCGATTACACCGTCGTCGCGGTCGAACAGCAAACGGAGACGGTGGTCAACGAGAGCGCCGTCACGGAAGCCGGCGGCGAGGAGAACCAGACCGCGGTCAACGAAACCGTCGTCACCGAGCAGCGGGAACTCGAGCGCTTCGAGACGACGCTCGCACACAACGAGAGCTGGCACCAGACCCACGAACTCGAGCCGACGATGGTCGGCGAGGACGTCCGAATCGTCTGGCTGCTGTTCCCCGACGGCGAGGTGCCCGAGGAGCCGACGACCGACGACACCGAGTACCACGTCCACCTCTGGGTCGACGTCGAAGAGCCCTGATCGCCCCTCGCCGCCTCGAGCCCGGCCGGCGGCCTCGACTCGCCGTCGGCGATCGTCTCCGACGGAACGGCGGGTCGACGAGTATGTATCGATTAAGGTTGTCATACGAACCCATATTCCTCCTACCGGTTGAAATCTGATTAGTGGGAAAGCTTATTACTGAACGCGGACTCGTCGAAGATACGGTGGTGATGACAACGAATACCACACTACACACGCGGCGCAACCGATCTCGTGTAAACTACCACGATTCTCTGGTACGACTCCTGTGGCGGCCGAACGCCCATGTTCGGCCACACTCGACGTGCGCGCTTTGTACACCGCTGCCGTTCGCTTTTCGAACTCGGCCCCGCATCGAGACGGGTATGGTCGATCGGCGACCGACTATTCGTAGACGTACTCCTCGGCCATCTCGGCGGACGTGATCACCTCGAGTTCGCCCGCCTCGACGTACTCCTCGAGCGTGCGGAGCGTCTCCTCGAGCGCCTCGATCGTGGCCTCGTCCTCGAGCCGGTAGAACGGGATCGCCGTGATCCCGCCCCACTCGGCGGTCCACTCGAGCAGGTCCGTTGCCTCGCCCGGATCGGGCGTCTCGGCCATCGAACAGAGGTGGGGGTTCCCCGCGTACCCCTGCGAGCGCGAGCGGCCCGCGAAGGCGAGATCGTAGTGCTCCCGGACGAGGTCGGAGGAGTCGTCGGTGTACTTCGAGCCGGGGTAGGCGAAGACGCGGACGTCGCCACCGTAGCCCGCATCGGAGAGCCAGTCGATCGGGTCGACGACGGCGTCCTCGAGCGCGTCCGAATCGACGCCGTCGAGGGGCTGGTCGTTCGCCGGCCGTGCGCCGATCGTCCAGTCGGCCGCGGCGAGGTCGTCGACCTGCTCCCGGGTGAGTCGGTCGCCCTCGACGGCCTCGTCCTCGCGGAGGCGGTCAGTCGGCACGAACGCCGTCGCCGGGAGGTCGGTTTCCTCGAGGCGGGGCAGGGCCTCCGTATAGTGTGTCTCGTACCCGCCGTGGAACTGGAGCAACACCTTCCCCTGGGTCGGTCGGGGAACGAAGTGGAAGTCGTCGACCCACTGGCGGCCCTCGGCGTCGTCGCCGAACCAGCGGATCACCTGCAGGACGACGACCTCGCTCAGGTCGGGTTCGCCCCGGATTCGGGTGATCCCGAAGTTGTGACGCGTCAGCGACGTTCCGCCCGCGAACCCCTGACTGTACTCGACGTAGTGGGCGTTCTCGTCCTGAAGCTGGATGCGCACGATGCCCATATCCGTGTCGGTAGCGAGGTCCAGCCCGGGTGCGACCTCCCGGACGTCGATCGGCTCCTCGAGTTCGCGGCGAACCCGGACCTGCCCTCGCGACTCGACCGACGCCGTGAGCAGCGCCGACTGGGACCCCATCGAGGCGCGACTCGAGTCGGCCTCGAGCGTGCCGATGTCCTGCCACTCCCACCACTCCTCGAGGTCCTCGAAGTCGTCGAAGGTGCCGACGAGTTCGGGGTACTCCTCCTCGTCGTCATCCTCGGGACCCCCCTCGTCACCACCGCCCTCGGAACTCTCGTCGGCCGACGTGTCGTCGGCCGGCTCCGTCCCGCCGTCGTCGGCCCGTTCGTCGCTCGTGTCCGGTTCTCCGGGGCCGCCGAGTTCTGTACAGCCGGCGAGGGCGGTCACCGCTCCGATCGCGAGGTAGGTCCGTCGGTCCATCGTTCGTCGAACCCACACCCGGGGTCGGGGGTTTGTTATGCGTCCAGTATCTCCGCCGGATCGATCAGTACGCCCCTCGTACTCCGACCGATCGACCTAACCGCCCGAACATGGTCGTCGGTCGCGGAGGCGAGCGTCGTCGTTCGCTACCAGACGGCCCACTCGAGGACGAGCACGAGCGCGGCCAGAAAGACGTGTTCGCCGTCGACGATCCCGCCGTAGAACAGCGGTCCGCGATCCCGACTCGCGAAGGGGATGTAACAGCCGACGTAGCCGTGGAAGGCGAGTAAGACGAGGAATCGGGCGTCGAGGACACTCGCGACGACGAAGCCGACGACGCCGACCGCGACGGCGACGTTTGCGAGCTGGGCGACGATCCGGGTCCGGCGCGGGCCGAACGCCGTCGGAATCGTCGCGATCCCCTCCTCGCGGTCGCCCTCGATGTCCTTGATATCGAAGATCGCCGCCGCGATCGTGATCATGAGCCCGACGTAGACGGCGAGGAAGAGCACCTCGCGGGTCAGCAGCCGTTCGTAGTAGACGCCGACGCCAAGCGGAATCACCGCCCAGGCGAAGCCGACAAAGAGGTTCTTCACGAAGAAGACCCGCTTGACCCCCAGCGTGTACAGCCCGGCGACGACCGCGGGCAACAGCAGGTAGCCGGCACCGGGGATATCGAGGGCGACCGCGACGGTGATGGCGCCGAGGTAGAGCCCGACGCCCAGCGCCAGCCAAGCGAGGCCGGCGCGCTCGACGAACGCCGCGCGCCGGGGGACGTTCTCGCGGTCCTCCTCGAGATCGGTAAAGCGGTTGATGGTGTAGACGAACATCGCCGCCGCGAAGACGATGAAGGCGGGCAGCGCCTCGAGCGGCAGGTCGGCGAGGACGACCGTCGTGACGACGACGCTTGCGGCCGCGAGCGAGATGAAGAGGTTGCTGTGAACCAGGAAGCGAAGGCCGGCGAGCAGCCACGCGGGAAGACGGCGGCTCCCGCGCGTGGTCGTCGGGGTCGACACTACGATACCGCCTCCGGTCGCCGGCGTCCGGATCGGCTCCGGGGCTGTCCGACCCGCGCGTCTCGCTTCCTAGGAGTACGGGGGTACACCGCTCGCTCCGGAGTAAGAGTCGTACGGAGTCAAACGCTTCGGTGTACTCACTCGAGCGACCGGCGGCTACCGGGTCGACAACAGTAAGAACGCTACGCTCACTACGAAGGGCTCGATCGACTACTGGTACTGGGACTCGCGTCGCGCCTGGTACATCAGCTCCCAGACCGCGTCCTCGATCGACTCGGGGTTCTCTTCCTCGAGCTTCTTGTACAGGGACTCGGAGACGTTTACTTCGGGCATCACCTGTGCATACCGTAGCCGAGGTAATAAAAGTACCCTAATACGGAACCGAGTTAATCTCGCTCGAGCGGCGGGGAGCGCCCCGGTCGTGGCAATCGCTGCCGGAAGTCGAACGGAAACTGGCAGGATTTAAGCAAGGCCGGGACGGCCGTTCGAATGGTATGAAACTACATGAGTACCAGGCGAAGCAGGTCTTCGCCGACGCCGGGATTCCGACGCCGGAGTCACAGCTCGCTTCGGACGTCGACGGCGTACTGACGGCGGCCGAGGAGATCGGCTACCCGGTCGCGGTCAAGGCACAGGTACAGGTCGGCGGTCGGGGGAAAGCCGGCGGGATCGAACTCGTCGACAACGAGGAGGAGGCCCGCGAGGCCGCCGAGTCGATCATCGGGATGGACCTCAAGGGCTACCACGTCGATCAGGTCCTCGTCGAGGGTGCCGTCGACTTCGTCGACGAGCTCTACGTCGGCATCACGATGGACCGCGGCGAGGGCAAACCCGTCGCAATGGTCTCGACCAAAGGCGGTGTGAACATCGAGGAGGTCGCCGAGGAGGACCCCGACGCGATCGCCCGCGAGCACATCGACCCCTCCTTCGGGATGCATCCCTACCAGGCCCGCAAGGCCGTCTACGACGCGGGCGTCGACAAGGCCGTCGCCCGCGACGTCTCGAGCGTGCTGACGACGCTCTACCAGCTCTGGGACGACCGCGACGGCTCCGACGCCGAGATCAACCCGCTGATGGTCACCGGCGACGACGAGGTTATCGCGGCCGACGCCGTGATGAACATCGACGAGGACGCGCTGTTCCGCCAGCCCGAACTCGCCGAGATGGAAGCCGAAGCCGCGAGCGGCGGCGACGAACTCGAGCAGAAGGCCGACGAGTACGACTTCGACTACGTTCGGCTGGAGGGCAACACGGGGATCATCGGCAACGGCGCCGGCCTCGTGATGACGACGCTCGACCTCGTCGACCACTACGGCGGCGAGCCCGCGAACTTCCTGGACGTCGGTGGCGGCGCGAAGGCCGACCGCATCGCGAACGCGCTGGATATGGTGTTCTCCGACGACAACGTCGATTCGGTCGTCTTCAACATCTTCGGCGGGATCACCCGCGGCGACGAGGTCGCCAAGGGGATCAACGAAGCCCTGGAGCAGTTCGACGAGATCCCGAAGCCGGTCGTCGTCCGACTGGCCGGGACGAACTGGGAGGAAGGCATGGAGATTCTCAACGAGGACCTCGTGACGGTCGAACAGACCCTCGAGGACGCGGTCCAGCGTGCCGTCGAGTACGCTGAGGAGGGACAAGCATGAGTGTACTAGTCGACGACGACACGCGCGTCGTGGTACAGGGCATCACCGGCGGGGAGGGCAAGTTCCACGCCGAGCAGATGATGGAGTACGGCACCAACGTCGTCGCCGGTGCGGTCCCCGGCAAGGGCGGCCAGGAGGCCGCCGGCGTGCCGGTGTACGACACGGTCCACGAGGCCGTCGAGGAGGAAGACGCCGACACCTCGGTGATCTTCGTCCCGCCGGCGTTCGCCGGCGACGCGATCTTCGAGTCGCTCGACTCCGATCTCGAGCTCGCGGTCGCGATCACGGAGGGCATCCCGACCCAGGACATGGCGCGAGTCAACAAGCGCCTCACCGAGACCGACACGCGACTCATCGGTCCGAACTGTCCCGGTCTCATCACGCCGGGCGAGGCCAAGCTGGGCATCCTCCCCGGAAACATCTTCTCGGAGGGTAACGTCGGCCTGGTCTCCCGCTCCGGGACGCTGACCTACCAGGTCGTCGACAACCTCACCAACCGCGGGCTCGGCCAGAGCACCGCGATCGGGATCGGCGGCGACCCCATTATCGGGACGGACTTCGTCGACGCTCTCGAGCTGTTCGAGGACGATCCCGAGACCGACGCGATCGTCATGTGCGGCGAGATCGGCGGCGAGGACGAGGAGGAGGCCGCCGCCTTCATCGACGATTACGTCGACACGCCCGTCGCCGGCTTCATCGCCGGCCGCACGGCCCCGCCGGGAAAGCGGATGGGCCACGCGGGCGCCATCGTCTCCGGTTCCGGTACCGGTACCGCCGAGAGCAAGATTTCGGCGCTGAACGACGCGGGCGTCCCCGTCGGCGACACCCCCGAGGAGGTCGCCGACCACATCGAGGAGTTCCTCGCGTAACCCCTCTGTTCCGTCGTTTCGGAGCGAACGAACCGATCGACGAACGGTTCGACCACGCGGTTTTCTCCTCTCGCGGTTCGTCTCGAGGCGAGTACTCGAGTCGAACCCGTTCGCGAGCCTCTCGGCCGTTCGCGGGCGAGGGGGACTCGACCCGGGCGCAGGATCGGAGACTCGTCGTCGTCGCTCGAGAATGTCGACTCGGATCGCCAGTACCTGCGAAACGTCCGGTTCCGGGCGACGACAGGCGTCGTCCGACTACGAATCGTCGCTCGAGCTGGACACACAGCTAGCAACAAAGCTTATTACTGTACGTGAACTCGTCGATACTACGGTGGTGATGACAACGAATCCCACGCTACTCCCACACACTGGATACAGCGATACCGCCCCTCTGTGAGTTCGTGAGGCTCCTGACGCCGAACCCACATCTCGTTACTCGTACTTCGACGTGCCGTCTTTTCGACCCGTTCGTCCGCCTCGAGCGACCGCGAGCGAAGCGGTCGTCGTCGTTCGTCCCGCGACGTACCTTAGCGCGGGAGTACGATTTCGGTACTCTGTCTCGACTGCGAATCCGAACTTCGGATTCGTTACACAGGTAGGCGAATGGAACAGCCGGCGATACGTCTGCAGTGTCGACCAACCACCGCGGGGTGGGACTGATACGGATTGCTGTAACGATTTACCGGCGCAACCGCCGTACGGGTCGCGGTTGCGCCGGTAATGACTTACAGGA
>NZ_JBLRWX010000004.1:0-83296 GCF_047921035.1 Natronococcus sp. | reverse complement strand
CCCCGAAGGTCGACCCGTCGGCGGACGGCCGGTCCGGCGTCGTCGGCCTCGATCCGCTCGAGTTCGCCCTCGAGCTGGGCGATGCGGTCCTCGAGTCGGTTCTGTCGTTCTTCGGCCTCCTGACGGGCCGTCACCGCCTCGGATCGGCGCTCCGATTCGGCCTCGTAGCGCTCCCGCAGGCGCTCGGTTTCCTCCTCGAGTTCGTCGATGCGCGCCTTCAGGGGGGCGCGGCCGAGCAACTCGTCGAGCATCTGACCGAACACGCGAAGCCGGAGTACTTTTAGGTTCCGGCGCCGGGGTAGGCGTCCGTGTCGGGGCCGGACGGCTCCCAGCCGGCGAAGGAAAGCAGCTGTTCGGCCCGCTCGCGGCGTGCGAGCAACACCTCGCGCAGCGAGGGCGGGCTCCGAACGTCGGTATCCTCGAGCATCGACTGGGGGAGGGCGAGGGTGTTCGTCGGGACCGCCGAATCGCCGTGGACCGGGAAGTGCTGGGACTCGAGTTTCATCACCAGCGGGGCGTCGAGCCGTTCGACGCCCTCGCCGGTCGTGTACACTTCCTCGTTGAGCCGTTCGTGCTGTTCGTCGTGTATGAGGGCGTGTTGCCGGTCGGTCGGAGTCACGTAGAGGCGACCGAGGTAGTAGCTTCCGGAGAACACTTCGAACATGCCACTAGGTACCACGGACCGAGGCGGTATAACTTTTCTGCGAGCTGTCCCACCGTGCTCACAGCGCAATCGTCGATCGATCGTTGCAGGCGATCGGGCGGTCCGTCGCGCGACCACAACAGTTCATAACGCCGATGATAAACGTGACGAAAACGGGGGCTGACCGCGGTAACGCTCGACTGATCGGCGGATAAACGGTTTGAACGATCCGGCCGGAATCGGATCGTTTCGAACCGTCGGCGCCGGGGCACTCGAGACGTACGACCGCTGCAACGTGGCGGCTAAAGCGAGTGTAAACCCTCCAGCTCTTCCGAACGGCGCGGTCGGGCGCGTAAACGGTTCCGAACGAAGGCCCGACTTTTTAGGCCGGTCGACGGTCCAACACGGTAATGAACTCCACCCGGTCGGCCGCCCTCCTCGCCGCGGTCCTCCTCGTCGGGCTGACGGTCGCCCCCGTCGCCAGCGGGACCTTCGCGAGCGTCGGCGCCGACGATCGGTCGGACGAACAGAACGACGAGCGACACGGCTCGGAGATCGAACGAGGCGTCACCACGTTCATGCACTCGAGCGCGACCGACACCTCGAGCACGGTCGAATCCGAGATGTTCGAAGCGAGGTACGAAGCCGCCGACGACGACACCCGGGAACGGCTCGTCGACGAACGAGCCGACAGCCTGGCCGCACAGTTCGAGAGCCTCGAGCACGAGCGCGATCAGCTCCGCGAGGGCGGTGACGAACTCTCGACGCCGCAGTACCAGGCCCGGATGACCCGGCTGACCGTCGAGATCGTGGCCCTGGAACGGGCGATCGAGCAGACCAAGCCGTTCGCCGCCGACAACGGAGTCGGCGTCGACCGCCTCGAGAGCCTCGAGGACGACGTCGCCGACCTCGGCGGCGAGCAGATCGCGGCCGTCGCGACGGAGCTGCTGGGCTTCGAGGGCTACCTCGAGGGCCAGCCGTCCGAGGAGGACGGCGGGAACGACGCCTCGAGCGAGTAGCGGCGAGCGGCGTGCGAAGCGCCCCCCACCGAGAAGACACGCTTTTCAGCGACGGCACCTAACCCATCGTACGAATGGACTCCGCCGCCCTGTTGGACCTCCTCGGGAACGAAAACCGGAGACGGATCCTCCGACTGCTCGCGCGAAAACCCTGCTACGTGACCGAGATCTCGGAGTACCTCGGCGTGAGTCCCAAGGCGGTGATCGAACACCTGCGCAAACTCGAGGAGGCCGGCCTGATCGAGAGCCGGATCGACGACCAGCGCCGGAAGTACTTCCACATCGCTCGCAACCTCCGCCTCGAGGTGAGCCTCTCGCCGTACGGCTACGTGAGCAAGAGCGCCTACCCGGCGAACAGCAGCTTCGACATCGCGACCTGCCGACACCTCGAGATCGACGTCTCCTGGGAGGACACCGACAACTTAGAGGAGCTGCTGGCGACCCTAGAGCAACTCGAGCAGCTCGAGAACGAGCTGTCGCTGGCCCAGCGGTGGGTCCAACGCCACGTCTGTGACGTGCTCGATCACATCTCCGAGACGGTCGGCACCGGGCCCGAGAGCCGGATCTACGCCGACGTCCTCGCGAGCATTCGCTCCGAGCCCAAATCGGTCTCCGAGCTGGGCGAGGACGTCGATGCGCCCCGCGAGGTCGTCGCCGAAATCCTCGAGCTGATGGCCGACGAGGGGATGGTCCGGCGGACGAGACGCGGGTGGGAACTCGTCTCCGAGCCCGAAGAATCGTAGCGTACGGGCGGGCAGTAGTGCGCTTCTTCGTTCAACAACTCACGGACACTCTCCGTCCCATGGAGGTGATCGATCTCACCGATAGCCGTATCACCGAGTACGGTTGTTCGAAGCCCCAGCTGTCGTCGGAAGGTAGAATCTGGCGAGCCCGCCGTGGTTGGGCCAGAACGGACTCGCCAGCAGTACATACCGAGCGCCGCCGTAAGTAGCTTGTGTGATTATCTGAGTGAAACGGTCTTCGGATGATCCTCGCCCCTATGCGTACTCGCTACTTCACGAATCCTTTTTCCCTCCACACACGCTATTGACCACGTTCGGAAATCCGAATTTGTGGTTGGGCCATGACACAGGATACAGCTATAACAGACGCTATCGATCTGCTGCAAGACCTCGGACTCCAAGAGTACGAAGCACGGTGTTTTGTGGCGTTGAACCAGCTTCCCAGTGGGACGGCAAAGGAGATACACGAAATTTCCGACGTTCCGCGAACACGGGTCTACGACGCCATTCGCGTGCTCGAGTCGGAAGGATTAGTCGAAGTACAGCATTCGAGTCCGCAAGTGTATCGGGCTGTCGAAATCAGCGAAGCAACACAGACACTTCAGCAGAAGTATACCGACCGCATCAGGTCGCTCGAGACGTCCCTCGAGAACACCGAAGTTCGGAACAACGACGAGGACACCGATCACGTTCAGGAAGTGTGGTCGTTAGCCGGCCACGACGCGATCGAATCACGGACGCTCGAACTCATCGACGAAGCGGAGTCCGAAATCGCGTTTCTCGTCGTCGACGAGGATATCCTGTCCGAGCGGCTGTTCGACAAATTACATACGGCCGCAGAACAGGAGCTATCGATCGTTCTCGGCGGACAGACGGAAGCGATTACGGAGAGCCTCGGGACGGAACTTCCCAATATTCGCGTGTTTGGAACCGCCCTCGACTGGCTCACTGGAACGGAGAGCGAAGATGAAGTCGCAATCAGTCGGATACTGCTCGTCGATCGCGAGACGCTCTTGATCGGCTCGTACTATCCGAAAGCAGGCGGTGGCAGGACAAAAGAGCAGGCTATTTTCGCCAGAGGCCTCGAAAACGGGATCGTCGTGCTCCTCCGTCGATTGCTGACGTCAGGATTGTCCGTCGAAAACGATCCACGTGAATAATCTTCTTGCAGGGAATCGGTTCTCTCCGCTACCGAAGGTGTAGAGAGGTAACTAGTAGCGCGACTGACTGGGTATGTATTAGTCGCGGAATTAATCTGATTCAAACCGAAATTAGTCAGTACAGGATTCGTTCGTCGTTTAGAACGGGCTTCCTCAATGGGTGTGAGATTGTGGGTGAACGAGGAGTTCTTCTGGAGAGACGACCAACGCACAAGGGAAGTGATTAGATTGATGACACAGATCACACAATCCATTTCGACCGAGAACGCACTCGAAATCGTCGCGAATTCGGAACGTCGATCAGTACTTACCCGGCTGAGAGATAGCGAGAACAACGTCGTGACGCTGAATAAGCTCGTTGATCACATCACATCGGAGAATCCGCCCCCGGAGCCAGCCGGGGTAGGGCGTAGCGAACAAATCGTTCTCAAGTTGGAGCACACCCACCTCCCGAAACTGGCAGACATCGGTCTCATCGAATACGACGACCGAACGGACACAGTTCGCTACCACCCGGACGAACGCGTCGAGAAACTCCACCAGTTCGTTACGACCGAACTCGAGTGAGGCGAGTGAAACAGGTCACAAAATCGGCGCCGAACCGAAGGGAGAGACGGAAAATCTCACTGATGGATTACCCGAACGGTGTTCTTCTGAAACGGATACGGCTTCGTTATCCGCCCCGACTGACCCTGGCCGTAGTGCTGGCGGTCTCGAGTGGGCTTTATCCGTTCATCTCCCATACCACCACACATGGTATCGTTTGACGAGGAGCAGGCCGAAGCCGAGGCTCTCGACCGATTACAGGATCTCGGGTTGTCCCAGTACGAAGCCCAGACGCTGATCAACCTCCTTCGGCTCGGGACGGGAACCACACAGGACATTGCCCGCGTCAACGGCGTGCCGCGCACTCGCGTGTACGAAGCGACCGATCGGCTCCACGAACTGGGCTTCATTGACATCCAGCACACGACACCGCGGAAATTCACGGTGATCTCGGAGGAGACTATCATCCGGACGCTCAACGTGAGACGGGAAAACACGATCACCGAACTCGCGGAGTGTCTGGAGGTGATCGGGCCGGCCCAACCGCAACGCGAACAGTTCGGCGTCTGGACGGTGACCGGTCGGGAGGCGGTCGCGTCTCGTGTCGACGAGTTTCTCGCCGATGCAGACGAGCAAATCGTCTACATGACCGTCGATGAACTACTCACCGACGAGCATCTCGATCGGCTTCAGGCCGCCGCTGACCGCGGGGTAGACATCTATCTCGCGGGAATTTCGGACGATGTTCAAGAACAGATTCAGGAGACGGTACCGTCGGCCAAGCTGTTCGAAACCCTGTGGGAGTGGGGAGATACGCCCGCCGGGAACCTGTTGATCACCGACGAAGAGACGGCACTCGTGAGTGCTCTCGTGAACGGTTCCGGCGGCGGTGACGGAATCGAAGAAACCGCAATCTGGGGCGCGGGCGCCCGAAATAGCCTCGTCGTCGTCCTCCAGGCGATCTTCACGTGGCGACTCGACGGAGAGCGAGCAACGTGAACCGCCTCGGGGTCAAGCCCCGAGGCACTCGGCCTGCTCCGCCTGTAGATACACATCGGCGTTCACCCGAAAAATCACAGCATACTTATAAGGGTTGTGAGCATAGCCCGGCCATGAGTGAAGACACCCGAGCGGGCGACGAGCGCAGGTCCGATTCGACTACCCCTCACTTCCAAAGAGCGTACGATTGGTCGACCACGTCACCGAGCATCGCCGCCGTCACCGCTCTCGCAACCGTTATCGGAGTCGAGCCGACCAAACTCGACAGCACCTTACACGAGTACGTTGACCCGGAAGCACTCGACGCGCTCGTCCGACATCGACAGTCCGAACGGGTCACCGTCTCCTTCGCTACTGACCGCTACCGAATTTGGTTCGACGGTGACGAGCTGAGTGTCCGCTCTCACGATCGGTAATCGCGTATCGGTACGATAGGCGGTCTAACAGACTCTGGTAGACGTTTCAGTAGTGGCGAACCGAGGATGAGGTAGTCACTCACTCGAGGTCCTGAAACAGCCCGTTCCGGAGGTCCCGTCCGAAGTAGTAGCCGACGAGGCAGGCGACAAGGCCGGCGCTCACGCCGACGGCCAGTACGGCCCGCCCCGAGCCGGCGACCGCGAGCACCGCGTTGCTCACCACCGCGGCGATTCCGCCGACCGAGGCGCCGGCCGCGGCCGTCTCGAGGTAACGCCGCTTCGACGTCGCGAGCCCGATGGCGAACGCGACGGCGAACATGCCGACGATCTGGCCGGCGATCGGGATCACCAGTTCCCCCGCGAAGAAGCCGGCGCCGAGCGCGACGACGAGCGCGAGAAAGGCCGTGGGGGAGAACGCCCCCTCGAGCGAGGGGCGGGGGAGCGACGGCAGCCGCGACCGCAGGGAGGTCCGTTCCGCCGACTCCGTGTCCGTCGACACCGAGGCGGACGCTTCCGTGCTCGAGTCCCCGTCGACCCCCGCGTTCGAGCCGGAGAGCAGCCGCTCCGTCTCCTCGAGGAGTTCGTCGGTCGAGCGCTCCCCGCCTTCTCTCTCGACGAACTCGTCCGAACGGTCGCCCATACGCGAGTGCAAGCGTCCCGACACCATGGACTTTTCCCACGTTCGACGGGCGTTCTTTTTACCCTCCCCGACGTACCGGGTGACAGTGACTACCGAGCTGATCGTCTTCGGGGTGATCTCGATCGCCCTCGGGGGAGGGTTGCTGTACGCCGGCCGTCACCTCTACCCGAAACTCGATCTCACCCGCGACGCCTTGAGTACCGTCCGCCTGCTGACGGCGGTTATCGCCGGCGTGTTGCTCCTGATGGGCGTCGGACTCGTCGTCGTCGGCCTCGTCACGTAGCGCGACTCGAGGCCGAAAGCGTGCCTTCAAGTCCGGCGCCGCGCAACGGAGGCGTATGAATCCAGGCGACCGCGTTCGCGTCGATCGCGCGGACCGCAGCTACGAGGGGGTCCTGTTGCCCTCCAGTACGGACGAGCAGCTCGTGGTGAAACTCGAGGGCGGCTACAACGTCGGGATCGACCGCGAAGACGCCGCGGTCGACGTCCTCGAGGAGGACGTCTACGAGATCGACGGCTCGAGCGCCGACGAGGACGAGGGCGGCTCGGCGGTCGAGTTCGACGAGGAGCTACCGACGATCGCGCTGATCTCGACCGGTGGGACGATCGCCTCGACGGTCGACTACCGCACCGGCGCGGTGACGGCGCAGTTCGACGCCGAGGACGTCCTGCGGGCGGTGCCCGATCTCGCGGGCCGGGCGAACTACAGGGGGAGAGTCGTCGCCAACATCCTCTCGGAGAACATGGAACCGCCGATCTGGCAGGACCTCGCTCGCGCGGTCCGCGAGGAGATCGAGGCGGGTGCCGACGGCGTCGTCGTCATGCACGGCACCGACACGATGCAGTACTCCGCCTCCGCGCTCGCCTTCATGCTCGAGACGCCGGTGCCGATCGTCTTTACCGGCAGCCAGCGCTCGGCGGATCGGCCGTCCTCCGATAACGTGATGAACGCCGTCTGCGCCGTCGAGGCCGCCAAGAACGACTGCGCGGAGGTCATGGTCTGTATGCACGCCTCCGAGAGCGACGACGTCTGCGCGCTCCACCGAGGGACTCGAGTGCGGAAGAACCACACCTCGCGCCGGGACGCCTTCGAGACGGTCGGCGCAGAGCCGCTGGGTGAGGTCGACTACGAGACGGAGGACGTTACCTTCAGACGCGAGCATCAGGAACGAGGAGAGACGGACCTCGCGCTCGCCGAGGACCTCGAGGAAGACGTCGAACTGCTGAAGTTCACGCCGGGAATGGATCCCGCCTTCCTCGACGTCCTCGAGGGAAGCGAGGGCGTCGTCCTCGAGGGGACCGGGCTCGGCCACGTCCACACCGACCTCATCCCCCGCATCGAGGCGCTGATCGAGGACGGCACCACGGTCGTCATGACCAGCCAGTGCCTGGAGGGGCGGGTCTGTGACCGCGTGTACGACACGGGTCGAGACCTGCTCGAGGCCGGCGTGATCGAGGCTGGCGACACCCTCCCCGGAACGGCGAAAGTCAAGTTGATGTGGGCCCTTGCGAACGCCGACTCGGTCCCGGAGGCGATGGAGACGTCGCTGGCCGGCGAACTGCAGGAGCGATCGACCCCCTGGGAGTGAGATGTCGGTCGGAATCACCATTCGCCGGGCGACCCACGACGATTACGAGGGCGTCACGGCCTTTACCGAGGACCTCTGGGCCGATCGAGGCGGCGACTACATCCCCGAGATCTACCACGACTGGCTCGAGGACGACGGCGAGCGAAAGAAGACGTTCCTGGCCGACGCCGGCGACGAGGTCGCCGGAATCGTTCAGGCCGTGATGGTCTCTCCCGACGAGGCCTGGTTCCAGGGGATGCGGGTCAACCCCGCCTACCAGCGACAGGGGCTGAGCGGTCGGCTCAACGAGGCCTGCTTCGAGTGGGCCCGCGAGCAGGGGGCGACCGTCGGCCGCATCATGATCTTCTCGTGGAACGCGGCCTCCCTCGGAGCAGCACGAACGGGCGGGTTCGAGCCGCTGACCGAGTTTCGCTTCGCCCACCCCGAGCCCGATTCGGACGCCTCGGGTCCGGACCGAGTCTCGAGCGACCCCGCGGCTGCCTGGCGCTACTGGACCCACAGCGACGCCCGCGATCACCTGCAGGGACTCGGCTTCGCGCCCGAGGAGTCGTGGGCGGTGCGCGAACTCACACGGGCGGACTTCGAGCGCCTCGCCGACGAGACGGCCGTGTTCGCGGTCGAACGGGAATCGGGGCTCGCCGGGGCCTCCTACCGCGTCCGAACGTACGACCGCGAGGGCGACGACGGCGAAACCGAAACGTGGGCCGAGTACGGCGTCGGCGCCTGGGACGACGTCGACGCGGCCCGGTCGCTGTTCGGCGCGATCGCCCGGGACGCCGCCGACCTCGACGCGGATCGGACCCGCGTGCTGATCCCCGAGACAGCCGCGTTCGTCAGCGACGCCTCCTACGCGGGCGCGGAGATCTCCGAGGAGCCGGACTTCGTGCTCGGGATCGGGCTCTGATACGGACTATTGTAGTTCTTTACCGGTGATCGCTGTCCCCGCCCGAGCGATCACCGGTAGAACGCTACAACAATCCGTATGAGACGGTCTACCGTGAGTCGTCACTGGTGTAACCGCGACCGCCCTGCGGGTGCACCGGTAAATCGTTACCAGTAGTTGATAGTACGATCTCGTTATTCAGAGGTATCCGCGAAACTCGCGTTCAGTACAGGTGAACGACGTATCACTTCGGTCCGACCACTCTTTCTGCGGAGGCGCGCGCTGTCGACCGCCTGAGCGCGAGCGAGGGCGGTCGATAACATTGTGCGAGGGATGAGCGAACGAGTGCAGCGAGTGAGCGAATCGGTTGGGGAGGACGTGGCAATCCCGTATATTCGTGTGAGCAGAACCTGCTACTCGTCAGTATCACTCGAAAGCCCCTGGCCCGCTGGAGGGACTGCGGCTCGCTGCGCGCTTTCCTCGCTTCGCTCAGTCCAGTGCTTACTTCGCCTCGCACCTCCAGCGGGCCAGCCCCTTTCAGTCCCACCCGACGGTGATTAGCCGGGGCTGCAGACTCGAGGCCGGACGGTCCATACGCAGACGTAGAGGTCGCCGTCGCTATCGGGACAAAACGCCGAGCCGATCGATCCGTGGGCGTCGGGTCCGTCGACGGCGAGCCACGTCCGGTGGCCGTCGGCCGCGAGTCGCTCGAGCCGGTAGGCGACCTCCCTGGCGACGAGGTCGACGTCGTCGGCGAGCGCGTGGCCGTCGACGGTCGACTCGAGTTCGCGGTGGGAGGGAAGCCACAGCTCCTCGACGTAGCGACGGACGGCCGCCTCGTCGGGCCGAAGGCGCTGGAACTCCATCACCCGCCGCTGACGGGCGGGAACAGCGCCAGCTCGTCGCCGGCCTCGAGTTCGGTCTCGAGGCCCTCCTCCTCGACCAGGACGTTCGTCCCGTTTCGCAACACGTTGATCTGGGAGCGAAGCTCGCCGTCCTCGAGCACGCGGTCCTCGAGTTCGGGGCGTCCCTCGAGGAGCTCCTCGAGGGCGTCGCCGACGGTGTCCCCGGCGTCGGCCTCGACCGCGACGTGTTTGTCGCCCGCTCGTTCGGCGAGATCCGCGAACAGCTTCCACTCGGTCATGAATGGCGCTATCCGTGCCGACGGCAAGTAGCTACCGCTCCGGGAGCCGACGCAGGGCCTCCGGGCGACCGAGGACGTACGCGACGTCGCCGGCCGCGAGACGGTCCCCGTCCCCGGGCAGTGCGACGGCGCCGTCGTCCCGGTCGATCGCGAGCACGAGCGAGGGAAGCGAGTCGATCGGGGCTCCCTCGAGGGGGCCGCCGGCGTCGACGGTGACCGCGGTGACGGTCTCGTCGGCCGCCCGGAGCGCGGAGACGAACTCCCGCTCGACGTCCGGCGTTCCCGGAAGCGTGACGAGCCGGCGGTCGGCGTCGGCCTCGAGCGACCGGACGTCCTCGACGTCGACCGCGACGGTCGCCACGTCGTCGGCGGTGCCGCGCAGCTCGCCGTCGGCGACGCGACGGTAGGTCTCCCCCTCGCGGGTCCAGATCCCGACCGCGTCGCCCGGACTGGCGTCGGCCGCGGGGTCGGCGCGGATCGCGACGGCGACGCTGCCGGGCGCCAGCGTCGGGCCGATCCCCGCCGGGCGGCTGCCCAGCGCGAGGAACTCGATCTCGCCGTCGGCCGTGAGATCGACGTCGACGTGGCCGACTCCGTAGTCGCGCTCGAGGCGCGCGGTGAGCCGGTCGCGCAGCCCGTCGACGGTGAGCCGTCGCGGGAGGAAAAACGTCTGCCCGGCGAGGTCGGCTTTCGTCGCCGGATCGACGGGGTCGTAGCCGTCGACGTCCGCGATCGTCTCCGGCAGCTCCACCGCGGTCACGCGGCCCGCCGAGCGGACGAGCTGTCCCACGTCGTCGATCGTCCGCGGCGCGGCGACCGCGAAGACGTCCCGGGCGACGCGGTCGCCGAGGCGGCGACCGCCGTCGGCAGCGATCGCGCTCGCGACGAACACGACGACCGTGTAGACCGCGGTCTCGGTCTCGAGCAGCGGCGACGTTCCGATGATCGCGTCCTGCAGGGCCGTCTTCGTGTTCAGCCAGACCGCGACCGCCGTCAGGCCGACCAGGATCCCGACTCCCTCGGCCAGCTCGTCCGCGCTGTACCAGCGAAACGTCAGCGCCGCGGTCGCCGCCGTCCCGGCCGCGAGAACGCTGAACCCGAGGATTCGGACGAGGGCGTCGAGCAGCGCGTCGGCGACCGGCTCGGTTCCGGCGGCCAGCGCGACGGCCGGCTCGATCACGCGCGATCACCTCCTGGTCGGTCGGCACCCGGGGGCTCGCTCGGCTCCCGCTCGTCGCCGCCGAGTGCGCTCACCGCCGGTTCCGGTCCGGCGACGAACGCCTCCTCGCCCGGCTCGAGCGAGCGATCGACGTCGGGGGCGAACCGCCACCGCTGCCCGCGGTCGTCGCTCCCCCGGCCCTGGCTCCGGACCGCGAGCACCCGTACGTCCGACGACTCGGGGAGTTCGACCGGAGCGACGAGGCGGCGAACCGCGTAGCCGGCTCGTTTGAGCAGCGTGAACGCCGTGAAGTCGCGGTTCGTCCCGCGCGATCCGACGACCAGTCGCGGCGTCTCCGCCTCGAGCAGCGCTCGCACGTCCGTCTCGTCGACGGCGACGGTCACCCGGCCGGTTCCGCCCGCGCTCGCGCTCGTGGTCCCGGACCCTACGGCGGCGGGTTCGGCCTCGTCCTCGCCGGCGGGTTCGGCCTCGTCTCGGTCCGAGTCGGTCCCTCGCTCGTCCGTCTCGCGCTCGTCGTCTCGGTCGGTCCTGACGCTCAGAACCGTCCCCGCGATCGATCGCGCGTCGCTCCGAACGGTCACCTCGTCGCCTCGAGCCAGCCCGGTCGGGACCAGCGCGGCGACCGACACCGCGCGCTGTCCGTCGGGGACGCGCCGCGAGAGGCCGCCGGCGGGCGGCGCCGCGGTGATCGACGCCCGTGCCCGCTCGTCGAGCGAGACGGCGACGTCCGCGAGGTCGTGTTCGGTTCGTAGCCGCTCCTCGAGTCGGACCTCGAGCTCCGAGAGCGGGAGGTCGGCCGGGAGCCGCCAGGAGGACTCCTTGATCGTCGTCCGGAGCGACGAGGGCAGCGGCGGGTAGCCCTCCACGTCGCGGATCTCGCCGGTCGGGCGGATCGTGACCCGGCCGGCCGTACCCACGAACTCGATCACGTCGGCCGAGAGGGTGCGCTGGCGGAGCTGGGTGAGCGAGAGCCGTTTCGGTAGCTCGGCCCCGAGTTTGTCGCCCTGATTGTGGGCGTACAGCGCGAGCATCA
This sequence comes from Natronococcus sp., assembly GCF_047921035.1. Taxonomy (NCBI): domain Archaea; kingdom Methanobacteriati; phylum Methanobacteriota; class Halobacteria; order Halobacteriales; family Natrialbaceae; genus Natronococcus; species Natronococcus sp. The sequence goes on along the minus strand of NZ_JBLRWX010000004.1, from coordinate 71,301 downwards.
ATACGACCAGCACCGCGACCAGCAGACGGGGCGACTGGGCGATGGTCGGTTCGACGAGGCCGAGCAGGCCGCCCTGGACGCTGGCGATCGACAGCGCCAGGACGAGAACGCCGAACCCGGGCAGCGAGACCCCGGTGACGTACCGGACGAGGAATCCGAGGGCGCCCGAGACGAACGCGGGCACGATCCCGGTCAGGAGTCCGAGATAGAGCCCGAGCAGTACTTCGACGGGAAGCGCCATTACCGGCCGATGGGTCGGAACCGGTAAACAGGTACCGGCTGCAGCCCGAACGAACTTGGTGTGCGGTCGGAAACGAATCCAGCAGCTACGATGAGTTCCGATCCACAGTGCGTCGCGATCGCGTGCCAGGGCGGCGGCAGTCACACCGCGTTTACCGCCGGCGTGCTCTCCCGGCTGCTCGAGGACGAGGCGCTGGCCGACGGCGTCGAGATCGTCGGTTTCAGCGGGACCTCCGGCGGGGCCGTCTGCGCACTGCTCGCGTGGTACGGCCACCAGCACCCCGATCACGAGCCCCGCCAGCTACTGGCCGACTACTGGGCGGATATGGCCGCCCGCGGGCCGATCGACCGGCTGGCCAACGAGACGGTCCGCTGGACCGGCCGACTCCAGCGCATGGGCGTCCCCACCCCCGAGGTCAGCCCCTACCAGTCCCCCGCCGCGCTCTGGGGTCGCCGGGAGTTTCTCGACCTGCTCGAGCGTCACGTCGACTTCGGGGCGATTCCCGAACTCCTGGACGGGAGCGAGCCGGCACTGTTGATCAGCGCCGCCAACGTGCTCTCGGGCGAGTTCAAGCTCTTCCGCGAGGACGAGGTTTCGGCGGAGGCGGTGCTGGCGTCGGCCGCCATCCCCTACGTCTTCCCGGCCGAGGAGGTCGACGGCGAGTACTACTGGGACGGCCTGTTCTCGAAGAACCCGCCGATCAAGGACTTCGTGAGCAACCGGGAGACGCCCGATCCCGACGAGATCTGGGTCATCAAGATCAACCCACAGGAACGACCCCGCGTCCCGAAATCCCAGGAGGGGATCGCCGACCGTCGGAACGAACTCTCGGGCAACAAGTCACTGAACAGCGAGGTGAGCTTCGTCGAGCAGCTCAACGACTGGATCGAGGCGGGCTACCTCCCCGAGACGTTCACCCACACCGAGGTCGAACGGCTCCGCTTTCGCCGGCCCGACCTGGGCTGGCGGACGAAACTCGACCGAAGTCCGGAGTTCCTCGAGGAGCTGTTCGCCGACGGCGAGGAGGCCGCAGCGGAGTTCCTCGCCGATCGGAACCCGACCGCGAACGGAGAGGTTTAATCGGCCACGCCTCCGAGCGGAGGTATGGTCGGCGAACGCGTCGTGGAGCGGTTGCCCGAGGACTGGCGCTGGGTGGTGACGACGCGGGCGGCGGTCGCCCTCGCCATGCTCGTCGCCCTGCTCTCGGTCGCAACGGGGATCTTGCGGATCGATCAGCAGGCCGCCGACTACGGTCCCTTCGCAGCCCACGTGCCGATCGTCGTCCAGAACGCGGTCGGATTCACGGGGGCGCTGACGGGCTTTCTGATGCTCGCGAGCGTGCTCGCGCTCAGACGACGGCTGCGCGCCGGCTGGTGGGCGACGTTCCTGCTGTTGCCGCTGACGGCGATCCAGGGGCTGTTGCAGGCGAGCCCGTACTCGCTGCCGCTGGTCGTCCTCTCGGTGTGTGCGCTGCCGACCCTGCTGCTCAGCCGCCGGCAGTTCGACCGCTCGCTCGCGCTGACGACGACCCAGCTGGCCGCCGGCGGCGCGCTCGTCGGGGTGCAGGCCTACGGCACGTTCGGCTCGTACGCCCTACGCGAGCAGTTCGACGGGATCGACCACCTGCTCGACGCCTTCTACTTCACGCTGATCACCTCGAGCACGGTCGGCTACGGCGATATCGGCCCCGAAACCGAAATCGCGATCCTCTTTACGATGTCCATCGTCGTGCTCGGCGTCGCGAGCTTCGGTATCGCCATCGGATCGCTCGTCGGCCCCGCGATCCAGGCCCGCCTCTCGAAAACTCTCGGAATAATGACAGACACAGAACTCGACCTGCTGGACGACCACATCCTCGTGCTGGGCTACGGGGATCTGACCGAACCGATCGTCAACGAACTCGACGAGGCGAACCGACAGTTCCTGGTCGTCACGCAGGACCAGAACGCGGCGAGCGCGCTCGCCGAGCGCGACATCCGCGCGCTGACGGCCAACCCGAGCGACGAGGAGCCGCTCCGACGCGCGAAGATCGAAAACGCGCGGGCCGTCCTCGTCGCAACCGACGACGACGCCCAGGACGCGATGGCGGTGCTGACCGCTCGCGAGCTCCGGCCCGACGTCCGGATCGTCACCGCCGCGACCGATCGACAGAACACCCGGAAGCTCGAACGCGCCGGCGCGGACGACGTCATCAGCCTCTCCGAACTCGGGGGGCACCTGCTGGTGCGGTCGGCGCTCGGGAAAGACGAGTCGCCGGTCGTCTCGCGGCTGCTCGAGACGGAGTGACGACGACCGGCCCGAGCCGTGCTCCGGAACATCTTCTCACACCTACGCCCACCGCAAAAATATAGTGAGGGAGCGGAGACTGTACGACTACAGTACATGACACGAAGAATACGTGAACGAGCGGTCAACCGATCTAACGGCTCGAGGCGGGACGTACCGCGTCGGTCGTCGATCGGTTCAATGGAGGCGACGTAGATGCTACAGCTACTCAACGCCGCGTTCGTGCTTCAGGCGGAGGGCGAGGAGCTACCGATGGACGAGTCGACGTTCCTCATCGTCGCGGCGGTCACGTCGATCGTCTTCCTGGCAATCACGGTCGGCGTCGCCTATTGGATCTACACGGACGCTGCGAAGCGGGAGAACAACGAACTGGTGTGGGCGCTCGGCACCGCGGGACTGTTGATCCTCTTTTTCCCGCTGGGCGTGATCGCCGCGATCGCGTACGTCGTCGTGCGCGGCGAGAAGGTGACTCCCCAGGCGGAGTCGCGACAGGCCGAACCCGCCGGCCAGGAGTGGTAACGGGGGATACGCCGCTCGAGCCCGCGAGGACGTCCTCGAGGGCCCGATGCAGTCGGGGACGTCCCGTCGAGCGAGCACGATTCTCACCCGTCCGAAACAGTTGCGGGAAGGACAAGTCAGTCGTAGCAACTGGATAGTAATCAGACATTCTCGCGTCGGCGCTCGTATGACGAAGTGGCGACGGCGTTCGGTGCTGGCGACCGGTGCAACGCTCACCGCGGGGGGAATCTTCGCGTCGATCGGGGCCGGCGAGGGGACGGCCGCTGGCGACCTGCCCGATCCGACCATCGACCCGAATCCGGGGTTGGACGAGGACTGGCCGTCGTTCGACGGCGACGCCGGCCACGCGCGGTACGTTCCCGACGGTCCCGCCCTCGAGGGCGAGGCACTCGAGGACGTCTGGACCGTCGACACCGCGATCAACGTCGGCGTCGCGGTCGCCGACGGCGTCGTCTACGCGAGGACCGCGGACGGTGTCGCCGCGCTTGACGCCGCCGACGGCTCGACGATCTGGGAGACCACCGGGATCGACGCGAGCGCGCCGTCGGTGGTCGGCGACACCCTCTACATCGCCGACGACGAACTGTTCGCGCTCGACGTCGCCGACGGCTCGATCCGCTGGCAGACCGAGTTCGAACCCGAAGACCGGATCGCGAGTCAGACGGTCGCCTACGATACCGTCTTCGTCGTCGCCGACGGGACGCTGTACGCCCTCGAGCCGGCGGACGGCTCGGTCCGGTGGGAACACGAGTCGATCGCGGTCGAGCCGCGGTCCGGCGAGGGAGAGGCGGAACAACGGGGGTTCGTCGGTACGACCGCCGCGGCGAACGGCGTGGTCTACGCCGGTGCGGTAGACGGCATGGGAGGCGTAACCGCGGCGTTCGACCCCGAAACCGGCGAGGAGGTCTGGAGCGAACCCTCGAGCAACTACGGCGGCCAGCGGAGCCAGACGCGGGTGACGGCGACCGCCGTCACCGCCGGTCGCGCCAGCTACTACGCGCGACACATCGCCGACGCACAGACGGGCGAGGAACTCGAGAAGGTGTCGGCAGAAGGCATCAGCGTCACGCTCGGCGAGGAGCTCTATCTCGGCGGCTACGAGGCCGACGCGCTGGTCGGTCGCTCGATCCACGGCGACGAGTACGGCTGGGAGGTCGCCGTGGCTCGCAACGTCGGGGACGCCGCGATCGTCGGCGACACCGTCTACGTCTACTTCCGGGAGACGATGGCCACGTACGGGGAGTACAACGGCGAACTCGTCGCGCTCGAGAAGGACGATGGGAGCGAGCGGTGGACGGTCTCGACGGACGACCTCCCGGTCGGCGAGGTGCTGGCCGTCAGCGGCGACACGATCTACGTCGAACGCGACGGCAACCTCGTCGCGCTTCGCGAGGAGACGGACGAGGAGGGCGACACCGGTGAAGACGAAGGCGAGGAGGAACCCGACGGCGACGGAGACGAGCAGGACGAGAGCGACGAGAGCGACGACGACGGACAGCCGGACGGCGAGGGTGAAGCGGATGACGACGAAGCGCAGGAGAGCGCCGAAGGCGAGGACGAGGAAGACGACCAGGGCGATGACCAGTACGGCGGAGAGGAAGACGACGAGGACGAGACCGATGACAGCGTCGACGACACCGACGATGGCGACGATGGCGTCGACGACAACGGAGATGAGGGGATCGACGACGATCCGAACGGAGACGACGATCCCGGAGTCGATGACGAACCGGACGACGACGATGGAGACGACGCGGTTGACGACGCCGACGACGAAGACGGAAGCGTAGATGCCGACGACGGGGACGACCCGAACGACGAGACCGCTGACGACGAAGCGGACTCCGTCCCCGGATTCACGACTGGGGCCGGGATCGCGGGCGGCGTACTAGGGCTCGAGTGGCTGCGCCGACGAGCCGCGACCGACGCGTCGGCGGAGTCGACGGACGAGCGAACGGTGCCCGCGGACGACCCCGAGAACTAACGGGCCCGTCGCGGCGCCGTCGGTCGGCTTCCCCGGACGGCTCAGGCGACGGAGACGGAACCCGAAGCGGTCGCCGCGCTACTCCGGTGCGCCCTCGAGGATCTCGACCCCGCTCGAGGCGCCGATGCGCTCGGCGCCGGCCTCGAGCATTTCGATCGCCTCGTCGTAGCTGCCGACGCCGCCGCTGGCCTTGACCGGGAGGTACTCGCTCATGAGTTCGACGTCCGCGACGGTGGCGCCGCCGTCGGCAAAGCCCGTCGAGGTCTTGACCATTGCGGCGTCGGCCGCGCGGGCGGCCTCGCAGGCGTCGCGTTTCTCGTCGTCGGTCAGCAGGGCCGTCTCGATGATCACCTTCACCGGGATCGGGACGGCCGCGACGAGTTCGGCGAGTTCGTCCTCGACGGCCTCGAGCCGGCCCGCCTCGACGTGGGCGACGTTGAGGACGACGTCGAGTTCGTCGGCGCCGGCCTTCCAGGCGAGGACGCCCTCGCGGCGTTTCACGTCGGGGGCGTTCTGGCCGTGGGGAAACCCGATCACGGTTGCAAGGGTGACTTCGGGTGCGTAGTCGGCAGCGTGTTCGACGGCGTAGGGCGGGATGCAGGCGTTCATCCCGTGTTCGGCGGCGTCGTCGAGGACGTCCTCGACGTCGGCGAGTGTGGTCTCGGGGCCGAGGATGGTGTGGTCGATCAGCGGAGCGAGTTCGTCGCGGTCCATACCGGACCGACTCGCCGAACGATCAAAAATCCGTCCGATCCCTTATTTGGGTCCGGGGGCTACTGGCCGCCATGGACGAGGAGCAACCGGACGTCGCCCCCGTGGTCGAGGCGACCGCCGACGATATCGCGACGATGGAGATCCGCGGCGCGGCGGCGATCGGGGACGCCGCGGCGGAGGCGCTGGCTATTCAGGCCGAGCGCTCCGGCGCGTCGACCCCGGCGGCGTTTCGCGACCAGCTTCGCGCCGCCGCCAAGGAACTGTACGAGACCCGACCGACCGCCGTGAGCCTCCCGAACGCGCTCCGATACGTGCTCCGGGGGATCGAGGGCGAGACCGTCTCGGAGCTGCGGCGGTCGACGGTCGACCGCGCCCGTGAGTTCCAGGCCGACCTCGAGCAGGCCCAGGAACGGCTCGGCGAGGTCGGGGCGAATCGCTTACGGGACGGCGACGTGGTGATGACCCACTGTCACTCGACGGACGCGCTCTCCTGCGTCGAGGCCGCGCTGGACGCGGGCAAGCACATCGAGGCGATCGTTAAGGAGACCCGGCCCCGCAAGCAGGGTCACATCACGGCCGAACAGCTCCGCGAGTGGGACGTGCCCGTGACGCTGGTCGTCGACAACGCGGCCCGGCGCTACCTGGACGACGCCGACCACGTTCTCGTCGGCGCCGACAGCATCGCGGCCGACGGGGGCGTCATCAACAAGATCGGCACCAGCGGGCTGGCGGTCAACGCCCGCGAGCGGGGCGTCCCGGTGATGGTCGCCGCCCAGACGATCAAGCTCCACCCCGACACGATGACCGGACACACCGTCGAGATCGAGATGCGCGACGAGTCGGAGGTACTCGCCCCGGAGGAGTACGCCGACATCACCGGCGGCGACCGTGCGGACGACGGCCTCACGGTGGAGAACCCCGCGTTCGACGTCACGCCCCCGAGACACGTCGACGCCATCGTCACCGAACGGGGACAGTTCCCGCCGGAAAGCATCGTCACGCTCATGCGGGAGCTGTTCGGCGAGACGACCGGCGAACCCTGGGAGGTCTGACGGCGGGACGCCCTCGAGGCGGTCCGGATCGGAAACGGTTAGTCGCTGCTGTGTCCCAACTCGGGTATGGTGCTTCCCGAGGGGTTCGCGCTTCCGCCCGCGCAGTTTCTCGTCCCGATCGCGATAGGGGCCGTCGCCGTCGCCGCGGCGCTGTGGTCGGCCGACCCGCCCGTGACCGATCGGACGGTGCTGGCCTTCGCCCCCTGGATGGTGTTCGGCTCGAGCCTGCACGTCCTCTACCGGCTCGGCTCCTACCCCGACGACCTCGCCGTGCTGTTCGGAACGCCGAGCGTCTACGTGATAACGGGGATCGCGGCCGGCGCCGTCTGGCTCGCCGGGATCGCCCTCGAGCGAACCGGAGCCGCCTCGAGCGAGCCCCCCGTCGCTGCCGTCGGCACGCTCGGCTTCGTCGGTGCTGCAGCGACCGCCGTCTCCGTGCAGGGAGGATTCGGGGACGTCTTCTGGCCGATTCTCTCCGTCGTCCTGACGGTGCTGGTCACGGCCGGCGTCTGGGCCGCCCTCGATCGGCGCTACGGGGAGGTCGCCGCCGTCACGGGCGCGACCGGTGCGCTGGTCGTCTTCGGCCACACCCTGGACGGGATCTCGACGGCGATCGGCTTCGACGTCCTCGGGGCAAGCGAGGAGGTGCCGCTGTCGCTCGCGATCCTCGAGGCCGGCCACGCCCTGCCGATCGCGGAGTACGTCGGCGGGGGCTGGCTGTTCGTCGTCGTGAAGGTCGCGCTGGCGCTGGTTATCGTCGGCCTGTTCAAAGAGTACGTCGAGGACGCCCCGCGGCAGGGTCGGGCGCTGCTCGCCCTCCTCGCCGCGGTCGGTCTCGGGCCGGGCGCGCACAACGTCCTCCTGTTTCTCGTCACCTAGACTTTTTGCCCCCCGCGCCCTCTGTTGCTAATCTGTTATGGTTACCGTCCTCACCGCGGGTCACGTCAACTGGGACGTGACGCTCCGTATCGATCGACTCCCGGTCGCCGACGGCGAGGCCTCGATCCGCTCCCAGCAGCAGTCCGGCGGCGGCAGCGCCGCGAACGTCGCCGCGACGCTGGCCGGACTCGAGGTCGACGTCGGTCTCATCGGCAGCGTCGGCGACGACGACAACGGACTGCTCGCCCGCCACGAACTCGAGGAGACGGGCGTCTCGATCGACGGCCTGCGGATCGTCGAGGACGCCGAGACGGCCGTGAAGTACCTGCTGGTCGAAGACAGCGGCGAGGTCGCCGTGTTGGGCAACGACGGCGTCAACGAGGCCGTCGGACCCGAGGACCTCGAGCCCGACCGGATCCGGGCGGCGGACCACGTCCACCTGACGAGCCAGCGCCCCGACACCGCCGCCGAGATCGCCTCGATCGCCAGCGAAGCCGGCGTCACCGTCAGCTTCGATCCGGGTCGGCGGCTGGGCGATCGGGACTACGGCGACGCGCTTGCGCTCGCTGACGTGATCTTCGTCAACGACCGCGAGGCGGAAGCGATGCTCGAGGACGAGTACAGCACCTCAACGTTCGACGATCGGCTCGTCGTCGTCAAACACGGCGCTGACGGGGCGTTGCTGCACACGCCCGACGGCGATCACGTCCACCCCGGGTTCGAGGTCGAAACGGTCGACACCGCGGGCGCCGGCGACGCCTTCGCCGCCGGCTTCATCGCGACGATGGTGGCCGACGGCGACGGCGGGTTCGACCCCGGCCGAGCGCTCGAGTACGCCAACGCCTGCGGCGCGCTGACCGCCGGTCGGGAGGGCGCGCGAAGCGTCCCGTCGGCCGCCGAGGTCGAGGCGTTTCTCACTGATCGCCACTGACGGGTTATTTTATATGATCGGGTATGATAGAACTCGGATAGGTGTCCGACACACGAATGACGAGTGTATGACGACAGGATGAGAGTCCACGTCCGGCGGTTCTCATCGGATGTTACCCGGCGGTACCTATTTGTCGAGTGCCGTTGGCCAGTGGTCTAGGGAGTCACGGCGACGTGACTGAGAGACATGAACGAACGAACGACACCCAACACCCCTGGATGTGGGTTCGGTCAGCGCGTCCAGTACGACCGAGACGACAACGAACCGCCAAGCATCGCCGTCGCGACGGCGCTTGCGACCTACCACGGTGAAGACGTCACCGACTCCAGCATCCGGCTGTACGACTACATCGATCCCGAGGCGCTGGACTCGCTGTTCGTCCGCACCTACGGCGGCGGCGATCGATCGACCGGGACGGTCGTCTTCGACGTCGACGACGTCACCGTCACCGTCGGTCCGGAGCAGGTAGAGGTAACCGGGTAAGTCGACTGCGCGCTCGAGCGTCGACGGCGGATCCGGGGGTGATCTCGAGGTCGGCGCGCCCTCGAACCTTTTTTCTCGTCGCCCGCGGAACGCGAGGCTATGGCAACGCAGCCACACCTGCTGGTCGATGAGGGAGACCTGACGGACGTCGCGCTGATCCCGGGCGATCCGGGGCGGGTCGACCGGATCGCCGACCACTGCGACGAGGCCGAGACCGTCGCCGAAAACCGCGAGTACAAGGTCGTCAACGCCACCTACGGCGACCGGGAGCTGACGATCTGCTCGACGGGGATCGGCTGTCCCTCCGCGGCGATCGCGATCGAGGAGATGGCGAACGTCGGCGTCGAGACCTTCATCCGCGTCGGGACGACCGGCGCGCTCCAGTCCGACATCGAGATCGGCGACATGATCGTCGCGACCGGAGCCGCGAAAAACGAGGGGACCTCGAAGCGCTACGAGGACGCCGAGTACCCCGCCGTTCCCGATTACGAGGTGCTCTCCTCGCTGGTTGACTCCGCCGAAGCGAACGGTGAGGAGGTCCACGTCGGTCCGATCGCCTCCGACGACGCCTACTACGCCGAGACCGACGAACACGTCGCCGACTGGGAGGACGCGGGGCTGCTGTCGGTCGAGATGGAGGCCGCCGCCGTCTTCACGCTGGCCCGGCGACGCGGACTCCGCGCGGGCGCGATCTGTACCGTCGACGGCAACCTCGTCGAGGGCACCCAGAAGGGGACCGACACCGAGGACGACGAACTCCCCGAGAAAGCCAAGAACAACGTCGGCCGCGCGATCGACATCGCGCTCGAGGCGACGACACAGCTCTAAGCCGTTCCTGGTGAAACCCTAACTCGCCACGGGTCCTACCGGGCACATGGGAGAAACACTGTTCGAACTCGAGCACGCCTACGACCGCGACGAACTGGCCGCTATCTTTCGGGAGTTCGCCGTCGCCCTCGAGGGCGAAACCCCCGTCGAACTGCACAGCGGCGAGTATCGGCTCACGGTCGACGTCCCCGCGGACGTCGTCGCCGAACTCGAGGGCGAACGCGAGGATGGACGGACCGAACTCGAGTTCGAACTGGAGTGGGACGATCCCGACGGAACCGGGATCCGCGTCACGGACGCCGAAGCGGGAGACGAGACCGCAGACGCCGAAACGACCGCCGTCGAGGAGAACGCGACCGGAGAGGAGGTACGCGACCGCGTCGAGACGAGCGAGTCCCCGGGCCGACGAAGCCGATTCGAGGTGTACCAGGACCGCGCCGAGGAGTGGCGCTGGCGGCTCGTCCACTGGAACGGGAACATCATCGCCGACAGCGGCGAGGGGTACGCCTCCCGATCGAACGCCGAGCGGGCCGCGCGAGGCGTCATGCGGAATGCGCCGAACGCGCGGATCGAACGCCGCGAGGGGTGACGAGGCCGGGTCAGCGCTCGACGATTTCCTCGAGCTCGAGGCCCTCGCGACGGGCGATCCGTTCGTACTCGAGGGTCGGCGTCGCCGACTCCGGGATCGCCTCGTACTCCCGAAGGAAATCGAGGACGCCGCGCTTGCCGCCGAAGTCGCCGCGGTACCGCCAGAAGAGACGGGGGACCGTCGCCGTCTCGTCGTCCGAATCGTAGCCGACGGTCTCCTCTAAGTACCAGCGGATCGCGATGTCCAGATCCTCGTCGACGTCGGCCCCCGAGTAGACGGCGATCGGCGGGCAGCGGTCGCCGCCGCGACTCAGCGCGAAGTGGACCCGCGGATCGCACTCCTCGAGGCGGAACCGGCGCTCGAACCGGGAGGGGAACGGCCGCGGGACGTAGCCGAAGCCCCAGGGGTGTTTCGAGGCGCGGAGCATTCCGTGCTGGATATCGTTGAGACTCAGCCAGACGCCGCCGACGGGGATCCGATCGCGGCCGAAGAACGTCCAGCGGTCGACGAGTCCGCCCTCGAGGAGTTCGGGCGACTCCTCGAGCAACAGCTGGGCGTAGGCGTTGTAGCAGTTGAGCCAGAACGCCAGCCGGCGCTCGCGACTCGAGAGCGCCCGCTCGAGCCGGGAGCGCTCGAGTCTCGCCAAGTGCGTTCGCAACCCCTCGTGGTCGCCCTCGGTCTTGACCGTGTAGAGAAGATCGGCCGACAGCGAGAGGGGATCGAGCTGGGTCGACATCCGAACTAGGCTTGGCGAACCAGCTTCTTGAAGGCGTGTTGCGACTGGCTACGACACTCCGCTATCGGAATATGTCGGGTCCGGCTTTATCTTCCCGAGGCCGGATAGTTGATTCGTGAACCGTAGCAAGGGCTATCTGCTCGTTCTCGTCACGATTTTCGCGTATCTCTCCTGGCAACTCGTCGTGCCGTTCTTCCAGTACGTCTTGCTGGCGCTGTTGCTCGGGTTCACGCTGTTCCCGCTCCAGCAACGCCTCGAGGAGTACGTCTCCCCGACGATCGCCGCGCTATCGCTGGTCTTGCTGGCGATCGTCGGCTTCATCGTGCCGTTCGTACTCGTCGCCGCGGTCGTCGCCGAGGACGCCGCAAATCTGATCCAGGAGACCGACCCCGACGATCTCCAGATCGCCGAGATCGAAGGGCTGATCGAGGAACACACCGGATTCGAGGTCGACATCGTGGGGACGGCCGCCGACTCCGCACAGCAGATCGGCTCGATCGTCCTCGATCAGGCGACCGCCTGGTTCAGCGCACTCACCAGCGCGCTGATCGGATTCGGGCTGGCGCTGTTCCTGCTGTTTTACCTGCTCAAGAGCGGGGACGATCTCATGGACTGGATCCGCGCGCGGACGCCGCTCCCCGACGACGTGCAGGACGACCTCTACGATAACCTGAACGAGGTCACGTGGGCGGTGCTCGCCGGCCACGTCCTGATCGCGGTCATCGAGGGCGTCATCGCTGGCCTCGGGCTGTTCGCGGTCGGCATCCCCAACGCCGCGTTCTGGACGTTCATCATGGTAATCCTCTCGCTGGTGCCGCTGATCGGGGCGCCGTTCGTCTGGGTCCCCGCCTCGATCTACCTCTTCGCGACCGGCGAGCCCGTCCTCGCCGTGGCGCTCGCGATCTACAGCGCCGTCGTCGTCGGGGTCGCCGACGACTACCTCCGTCCCCTCGTCGTCGATCGCTACGCCGATATCAGTCCTGCCGTGATCATCCTCGGCGTGCTCGGCGGGATCTACGCCTTCGGCGTCATGGGCGTGTTCTTCGGCCCCGTCGTCGTCGGCGCGTTCATCGCCGTCGTCAACGTGCTCGACGAGAACTACGAACGGCTCGAGGCGGGATCGAGAACGGACTGATACGGATTGCTGTAACGATTTACCGGCGCAACCGCGACCCGTGCGGCGGTTGCGCCGGTAATGACTTACAGTAAACCGTATGAACGCCGCTCCCGACGGCACCGACTATCTCGACCGGCGTCGCATTGCTCTGTAGCCGGCGTACGCGAGTCCGACGAACCCGACCCCGAGCACCGTCTTTCGGGGCCTCCGTCCGCGCTGTCGCAGCCGCATGTACAGACTCGACTCCGCGACGTACCCTTCGTAGTCACCGCGCTGCTCGAGGTCGCCGACGGCGTCCTCGAGCCCGCTCTCCGTATCCCGCGGGGGTTCGCCCTTGCGCTGCTGGGGACCGAAGACGGCCTTCAGCAGCGTATCCATCAGCTCCGGGGTGTACGTCCCGAGCAGCGTAAACTGTTTCCCGCCCCCACCGACGGTGACCTCCCGCTGGGGGTGTTCCGCCGCGTGGAGGATCGCCCGCGCGACCGTCTCGGAGGCGTACACCGGCGCCGGCACCGTCGCCGCCTCGTCCATGTGATTTCTCGCGTTCTGCGGGTACGGCGTGTCGATCGCGGCCGGCTTGACGAGGGTGACGTTGATCGGGCGACCCTCGTCCTCGAGTTCCATCCGCAGGGCTTCGGTAAATGCCTTGACGGCGTGTTTCGACGCCGAGTAGCTTCCCTGGAGCATGATCGAGCGGTCCGAGACGATGCTGCCGGCGTTGATTATCGTTTCGCCCTCCTCGAGGACGTCGAGAGCCTCGAGCGAGCCGTACAGCAGCCCCCAGACGGTGGTGTCGAACTGCTCGCGCATCTCCTCGACGGGGATCTCCTCGAGGCAGCCGTAGATCGAGACCGCCGCGCCGTTGATCCAGGTGTCGACCCCGCCGTAGGTCTCCTCGGCGACGCGGGCGATCTCGCGGACGTCGTCCCGGTCGCCGAGGACGCGCCGGTGATCACGAGCACCTGCTCCTCGAGCGGTTTCGGTTCGGTCTCGGTCCCTCGTCCGTCGGTGAGTCGCCGAAGCATCGGTATCATCCCAACGAGGACGACGGGTTTGCGCTCGAGGCCTGTATGCGCGTGCACGGCGTCGCTCGAGCGCTACATCGGAGACGGGCGAGAACGGCCCCGATCCGTCGGGCTTTTGGCTCGCGGGACCCGAACGGTGGTAACGACGATGGCCCGGTACCACATCGAGACGTACGGCTGCACGTCCAATCGCGGGGAGAGCCGCGAGATCGAGCGACGGCTCCGCGACGCGGGCCACCACCGGGTCGAGGGCGCCGACGAGGCCGACGTCGCCATCCTCAACACCTGCACCGTCGTCGAGAAGACCGAGCGCAACATGCTCCGCCGGGCCGAGGAGCTGGCCGACGAAACGGCCGACCTCTACATCACGGGCTGTATGGCCCTCGCACAGGGCGAGGAGTTCGCTCAGGCGAACGTCGACGGGCAGGTGCTCCACTGGGACGAGGTCCCTGAGGCCGTCACGAACGGTGAGTGTCCGACGACGACCCCCGACGCCGAGCCGATCCTCGACGGCGTCGTCGGCATCCTCCCGATCGCGCGAGGCTGTATGTCGGACTGCTCGTACTGTATCACCAAGCGCGCGACGGGCAAGATCGACTCGCCGAGCATCGAGGAGAACGTCCGCAAGGCCGAAGCCTTGCTCCACGCCGGGGCGAAGGAGATCCGCATCACGGGCCAGGACACCGGCGTCTACGGCTGGGACGAGGGCGAGCGCAAGCTCCACCGCCTGCTCGAGGAGATCTGTGCACTCGAGGGCGAGTTCCGAGTACGGGTCGGGATGGCCAACCCGAAGGGGGTCCACGGCATCCGCGAGGAGCTCGCCGAAGTCTTCGCCGCGAACGACGAACTGTACGACTTCCTGCACGCCCCGGTGCAGTCCGGCTCGGACGACGTGCTCGGCGACATGCGCCGCCAGCACCAGGTCGAGGAGTATCTCGAGGTGATCGAGACCTTCGACGACGCACTCGACTACTGGACGCTGTCGACGGACTTCATCGTCGGCTTCCCGACCGAAACGGATCACGACCACGCCCAGTCGATGGCGCTGCTCCGCGAGACCCGCCCCGAGAAGGTAAACGTCACCCGGTTCTCGAAGCGTCCCGGTACTGATGCGGCCGAAATGAAGGGGCTGGGCGGGACGATCAAGAAGGAGCGCTCGAAGGAGATGAGCGCGGCCAAGCGCGAAATCGTCGGCGAGGCCCACGAGTCGATGGTCGGCGAACGACGAGAGGACTGTCTCGTCGTCGAGGAGGGAACCGCCGACTCCGTGAAGTGTCGCGATTCGGCGTACAGGCAGATCATCGTCCAGAACGCCGGCGAGCACGGCCTCGAGCCGGGCGACTTCGTCGACCTCGAGGTCACCGCCCACGAGACGATGTACGCCTTCGGCGAGCCCGCCTAAACGCGACACCGACACTTTTCTTGTCCCCGTCCGTACCCGCAGGCGATGCTCGAACTCTACCAGCTCGAGGGCTGTCCGTACTGCGAGACCGTCGCCGATCGGCTCGACGAACTCGAGGTCGAGTACGACAGCATCTGGGTCGAGGCGTTGCACTCCGAGCGTGACGAAGTAAAGCGGGTCTCGGGCCAGCGCGGGGTTCCCGTCCTCGTCGACGAGGCCTACGGCGTGACGATGGCCGAGTCCGAACGCATCCTGGAGTACCTCGAGTCGACGTACGCCTGACTTGCCGATCGAAGCGACGACCGCTACTCGCTCCCCTCGTCGAATTCGCCGGGATCCCGTCCCGGGTCCTCGACGTTCGGCGCGCCGACCGCGAGGACGATCCCCTCCTCGTCGCCGACGTTTCGGTGACCGTGGCCGACCTCGGGTCTGGCCAGCCAGAACGCGCCGGCCTCGATTTTGCGGCGCTCGGTCTCGCCGTCGTGACCGAGGGTCAGCTCGAACTTACCCTCGAGGGCGAAGTACAGCTCCTCCTGTTCGGCGTGGGCGTGGTACCGGATCTCCTCGCCGGGCTCGAAGTACCAGAGCTTGAGCTGGACGTGCTCGCTCGGGAGGAAGTCGTCGATCGCCCGCATCTGGAGGTCCGACGGGACCTCGTCGATCTCCGAGAGGTCGGTCAGCGGGACGTCGTCGGTGTGTACCACCTCGTACTCCATGTGTACTACGTCGAGGCGACCAGCGGCAAAAAGCGTCCGGTCGAGCGGTCGAACTCGCCGGCTCCGACCGTTCCGAGGGCCGTCAGCGATCGACCGCGCTCTCGTCGGCGACGGTCGCCGGCTTCGAGACGACACCGATCTCGCCCGCGATTTCCTGGGGCCCCGCCCGTCCGAGATCGACGCCGGCCTCCTCGAGTCGGTCGACGATCTCGCGGGCGTACTCCGACTGGATGCGACCGTACGTGGCCCGGTCGGGCTCGGCGATCCACATCGAGGCGACGACCTCGACGGTTTCGCCGAGGTCCGTAACCCGCACGACCGGTTCCGGGTACTCGAGAACGTCTGGATTGTCGGCCGCCGCCTCCGAGAGGATCCGGACGACGGCATCGAGGTCGTCGTCGTAGCCCACCCGCACGGGGACCGTCAGGCGGAGCCGGCCGTTGAGCACGGTGTTCGTGACGGCGTTCGCGGTCAGTTCGGAGTTGGGCACCGCGATCACCTCGTTGTCGAAGGTTCGGACCCGCGTCGACCGGAACCTGATGTCCTTGATCACGCCCTCCTTGTCGTTCCAGCGGATCCAGTCGCCGATGTTGAAGGTCGGATCGGTGACGATGAAGACGCCGCTGACGAGGTTGCCGACCACGTTCTGGGCCGCGAACCCGAGCGCGACGGTGAAGGCGGCGACGAGGATCGCGGCGCGCTCGAGGATGAAATCGAGCCCGGCCAGCGAGAGGCCGGCAACGAGCGCGGCGACGACCACGCCGAACGCGGCGACCCGCTCGAGCCCCTCCCGGAGGGTGCGCTCGGTCTCCCGGTACTCCAGTCCGAGCCGGAGAACCGGGAGCACGACGAACCGTCCGACGGCGTAGATCAGGGCGAACGTCACCAGAAACGTCGCGAAGTTATCGAGCAGCGAGAGGTACGCGCCGAGTAACTCCTCGATCGAACTCAGCTCCGGCACGGCCTCCGGATTCGGTGCCGAACCATACAAGGGTTCGGCCAGCACCCGCGGCGATGTGGCGGTCGGGGACGTCACAGCTCACTCGAAGACGACGGCCCCACCCTCGTCGGGGACGGTCGCGCCCTCCTGGTCGGCGAAGGCCTCGTGGAGGTGGTCGTAGGTGTCCTCGAGGGCCTCGACGATCACCGACGTGTCGCCGATGACGGGCATGAAGTTGGTGTCGCCCTCCCAGCGGGGGACGACGTGGGTGTGGAGGTGGTCGTCGATCGAGCCACCGGCGCCGTCGCCCAGGTTGAGGCCGGCGTTGAACCCGTCGGGTTCGAGTCCCGTCTCGAGGGCGTCGAAGGTGCGCTGTTTCAGGCGCGCGTGGTCGAGCAGCTGCTCGTCCTCGAGGTCGCCGTACTCGCCCGTGTGGGCGTATGGAATCACCATCACGTGGCCGGGGTTGTACGGGTAGTTGTTCAGCAGGACGAACGCGTGCTCGCTGCGCGCGACGAGGCGGTTCTCCCGGTCGTCTTCCCGCTCGGGGAACTCACAGAAGACACAGGAGTCGACGTCCGGGTTCTTCTTCTCGCGTCTGATCCATTCGATCCGCCAGGGTGCGAACACCTGCTCCATACGTTCGCCACTCGAGGGACGCCTATAGTAGAACCGACCGACGACGACGGAACGATTCGAGAGCTGAACCACAGTCCGACCGTTGTATGACGAATCGGCACACCGGATGTGAAAGCGGCTGTAGCATCCCCGATGAACGATATCGACCGCTCTCGATCGATTTTACACCCCGCCATCGGCCCGTCGAACAGGTCAGTATACTTCTCGAAACGATACAGAGGTTTAAGATGGTGCTGCGAGAACGGATAGGTAATGGCAACCACAGACGACTCCTTCAACGGGCTGACCGAACACTGCGAGGACTGCGGGCTCGACACCCCTCACGAGGTGTCGGTCCAGCTCCGCACCGAGAGCCGCAAGGAGGAAAACGCGCAGTTCTCCCGGGAACCCTACCGCGTCGCCGAGTGCAAACGCTGCGGAACCCGAACCAGCCAGCGGATGAACAACGCCTAGGGGTTAGGCCGTCGTCACTTCACAGCCGTCCTCGGTGACGATAACCGTGTGTTCTTTTTGACTGACGAGATAGCCCTCGTCCTCTTTCAACACGGGGTAGCCGTGGACGATATCGTTGCGTTTGAGTCGACGCAGCGCCATCTCCGGCCGGTTCGTCTCGAGCCAGCGGGTCGCGAACGGGAGCGTGCGGAACTCCTCGGTGATCTGCTCTAGGGCCTTTCGGGCGTCCCGGTTCCGAACCGATCCCTCGCGCTCGAGGGCGAAGATCTCCTCGCTGGCGCCCTCGGTGACCTTCCCGCCGCCGTCGGTCGCGAACGGCTCGATCGCGACGACGTCGCCGACCTCGAGGGTCGTTCCCTGCGAGACCGCGCGGTTTGGGATCGTCGGGCTGGTGTGTTGCTCCCAGTGGCCCAGCCCGTGGCCCGTGAGGTTGACAACGGGGTTGTAGCCGTAGCTGGTGATGACGTCCTCGATCTCGGCGCCGATCTCGCCGGTCTCGACGCCGGGCTCGATCATGTCGATCGCAGCCTCCAGCGCCTGTTCGGGCGCCTCGGCGAGTTCCGGGTTGCCCGAGTGGTCGACGGTGATCGCGGTGTCGGCGAGCCAGCCGTCGATGCAGACGCCGATGTCGAGGTTGATCATCTCCTCGCCGAACGTCGACTCGTCGTCGATCGACGGCGTCGCGTGGGCCGCCTCCTCGTCGATCGAGATGTTGACCGGGAACGCCGGTTTCGCGCCCATCTCCCGGATGCGGTCCTCGGCGTACTCGGCGACCTCGAGGTGGCTCGCGCCGACCTCGACGCGGTCTGCGGTCTCTGCGCGCACCTGCGAGAGGATCTCTCCGGCTTCGCGGAGCTTCTCGTACTTTTCGGAGTCGAAGTCCACCTCGGATTCGGCCATGTACCGGAGTTACACCGGTCGGCAAAAAGAGGTTCCGTCTCCCGCCGGTCCGGGCTACCGCTCGGAGGTCGACGACGCGATCCAGCGACACGCCGGGCAGGTCTCGAGGCCCTGGACGTTCGAGAGGGTAGTCTCGCACTCCGGACACTGTCGAGCGCCGTGGTGGGGTGGCTTGAGCATCGGGTCGGAACTCGATACGACGATAAATAAAAGTACTTCACGACGATCGTCGATACGAGCCGGCGAATTGGGGGCGATGGGACCGAGGAACAAGCCATTACTCGGAGAAACGGAGCGCAACCACGCGAAACGGTCGTCGCGGTTTTGTCGCTCGAGGGCGTCTTCGCTCGCGGCGTGAGAGACGCCAGTACGGGCGCCACACGGGGCGTCGACCGATCCCCGAGGGCGACGCCCCGTACCCGGCGGAAGACCTGGGGGTCGTTAGCGATCGCTCGCTCGAGCGGTCTGCATCCCGTCGCTGTTGTAGGCCGAGCCAAGCCGTCCCCGGGCGTCGATGGCGATGACGCCGGCGGTCGAGCCGGTGAGTTCGGCGAATTCCTCGATCGCGAGCTCGGCCGCTACGTCGGCGTCGAGGCCGCGCTCGACGTGGCCGGCGACCCGCCGCGAGAGGGTTACCCGCGCGATGTCCTCGCCGGCGCCGGTCGCGCTCACCGCCGCCGAGGGACAGCAGTAAAAGCCCGAGCCGACCTGCGGGACGTCCCCGACGCGGCCGGCGAGCGCGAGCCAGCGCCCGCCCGTCGACGTCGCGGCGGCGAGGTTCTCGCCGTCGAAGGCGACCGCACCCACTGTGTCGTGATCGAGGTCCGTGGCGTCCGCATCTATCTCGGTTTCCTCCTCGCGGCCGTCGGGATCCGTTCGGCCGTAGTGTTCTCGGATCCACTCGAGTTCGCTCTCGACACCGCCGGCGGGCGCCTCGAGGTCGGCCCACTTCTCGCGGGTGCGCTCCGACCAGAGGTCGCCCCCCGTCTCGACACCGAACGCCTCGGCCAGCGAGACGGCGTGCTTGCCCGAGACGAACCCGTGGGGCGTCTCCTCCATGACGATTCGAGCGACCTCGACAGCGTGTTCGACGTCGGGCATCGAACAGGCCGCGCCGACGGAGCGATCGTCGGTCATGATCCCCGCGTCGGTCCGAATACGGCCGTCGCTCTGGACGGCGCTGCCGACGCCCGCGTTGAACCGGGGTGAGGACTCGAGGACGCCGACCGCGGCCTCGACGGCCTCGACCGGGGTCGATCGCTCGGCGCCGGTTTCGGCTGCTCGCTGCAGGATCTCCTGTCTCGGTTCCGGCTCTTCCGGCGTGCTTCCGGCGCCGCCGTGGACGAGTAGCTGCATACCGGTCTCTGGTGAGGCGAGCACGGTAACGGTTTCGCGACGGCCTGAAACCCTACACACTTACCAGCCGGGGCTGAGTAGCACCGTGGAGGATGACGTCGGCCCTCCTGCTGGCCGGGTTCTGCGCCGCGATGACCGTCCTCGCCGTCGGGCGGCTACTCGCCAGCGACGAGCCCACCCCGTATCAGGGCGGAATCGCACTCCTCGTGTTTGGTATCACGGTGCTGGCCGGGTTCTGGAGCGCGAGCAGACTGGGGTGGTCGACCGCGACGGGACGAGCGCTGTTTGGAGCGGGCGGCGTCATTATCGTGATCGTCGGCGCCGTCCTCCTCGCCCGCCACTGGGAGGCGGCGGCCGACAGCGGGGACGACCCGGTGTCGTAATCGCCGTTCGTCGCAGCCCGGTTCGACAGCCGACGAAGAGGTGTGTCACGATCGAAACTGTGTTTTACCGGTATGAGGGGTCCTCGAGCGGATTTTTCCACGATCGGCGGCGGTCGACCGGCTGACGGGGAAAATCCGGCGCAACATCGACGGAAATGGGAGGTCTTTTAGCCCCATCGGAGCACGGTACAGACGAGATGAGCTACGACAAGATCGAGGTCCCCGAGGAGGGGGAGAAGATCACGCTGAAGGAGGGAAGCGACGACGAGCTGGAGGTCCCCGACAACCCGATCATCCCGATTATCTACGGTGACGGCGTCGGCAGCGACGTCGGTCCCGCCGCCCAGAAAGTTCTCGACGCCGCCGCGGAGGCGACCGGTCACGATATCAACTGGATGCGAGTCTACGCCGGCGAGTCCGCCCGCGAGAAGTACGACGAGAACCTGCCCGACGAGACCGTCGAGGCGATCAAGGAACACCGCGTCGCGATCAAGGGCCCGCTGACGACGCCCGTCGGCGCCGGTTTCCGCTCGCTGAACGTCGGTCTGCGCAAGCTGCTCGACCTCTACGCGAACGTCCGGCCGACCTACCACCTCGACGGCGTTCCGTCGCCCGTCTCCGAGCCCGAGCAGATGGATATGGTCACCTTCCGTGAGAACACGGAGGACGTCTACGCCGGAATCGAGTGGGAGGAAGGCACCGACGAGGTCGAGGAGGTCAAGGAGTTCGTCGAGGAAGACATGGGCTTCGACGACGTCATCCACGACGGCCCCGTCGGCATCGGCGTCAAGCCGATCACCGAGTTCGGAACGAAGCGACTCGTCCGCCGCGCCATCGACTACGCCCTCGAGCACGACCGCGACTCGGTCACGCTGGTCCACAAGGGCAACATCATGAAGTTCACCGAGGGCCAGTTCCGCGACTGGGGCTACGAGGTCGCCGAAGAAGAGTACGGCGACGAGGTCATCACCGAGGACACCCTCTGGGAGGAGCAGGACGGCGAGGCCGACGACGACACGCTCGTCGTCAACGACCGCATCGCCGACAACATGCTCCAGCAGATCCTCACCCGCACCGACGAGTACGACGTCATCGCGACGATGAACCTGAACGGCGACTACATGTCCGACGCCGCCGGCGCCCAGATCGGTGGTCTCGGCATCGCCCCCGGATCGAACTTCGGCGACGGCCGCCTGCTGGCCGAGCCCGTCCACGGCTCCGCGCCCAAGTACGAGGGCCAGGACAAGGTCAACCCGACCGCGATGATCCTCTCGGGCCGGATGATGCTCGAGTACCTCGGCTGGGACGACGCCGCCGACCTCGTCCGCGACGCCGTCGAGGAGACCATCTCCTCGGGCAAAGTCACCTACGACCTCGAGCGCCAGCTCGAGGACGCCGAGAAACTCGCCACCAGCGAGTACGCCGACGAAGTCATCAGCAACATTGAAAATCTCTCGTAGATAACGTTTCGGGCAGTCGGGCCGCACGCGGTCTGACGCGTTCGGGAGACCGGTTGTCTCGGGTTCGAACGCTCGCGAACCCGACACGCCGCATCGTCGTTTTTTGTCGTGTAGCTCCGTATCGCCGTTCCACCCGTCCGAAGCTGGAACGAAGCGTTCTCCAGCCGACCGGCGGAAAGCTTATATCGGTGGCTCGGCCAAGGTTGGCGTATTAAATACATGGTCTGGTGGGACACAAACAACAAAGGTGGTAGTCGAAACAACTCCGCTCTCGGTGGTGCGGAAGCGTCCGAACGCGGTCCGAATCAAGGGAAGGCGTCTCCAGAAGTCTCGATTCGAGTCGGGACGGCGTGCGGTCGCGGTCGGCTGCGTTCCGACGACGGAGGGCGATAGATGCGACGACGGAGTCTGCTGTCGGCGACCGGGGTCGCGCTCGCCGGCGGCGTCGCCACGACGTATGGACTCTCGGAATCCAAGGACGACCCCGCGAACGATGCCGGGCGAAACGCGAGCAGCGAGGGTCGATCCCGAGAGCTGGCCGCCAAGAGCGAGCGCGCCGAGCCCGAACCCGAAACGGACGAGCGCTCGAGCGAGATCGCCGACAGCGAGGGGATGCTCGTGTTCACCTACGACGACAGCCCGATCGAGGACTACACACTGTCCTACGAGGTTCACCGGGAGTACGACGTTCCCGGCTGCGTCGCGGCCTGTCCCGGCCTGATGGGAACGGACGATGCCTACCTCGAGCCCGGACAGCTCCGGGAGATGCAGGCCGACGGCTGGGGCGTCATGTCCCACACCTACTACCACCGCGCGCTCGGCCGGATCCGCCTGACCGAGCCCGCTCGAGCCGGCGACGAGCGCCTCTACGTCGAGGCGAACCGACACGGCGCCATCGAGGGCGACCCGCTCGTGGTCTTCGACGAGGAACGCGAGGCGACCGCGACGGTCGCCGGCAGGGGCAGCGACGCGAACGGCGAGTACGTCGAACTCGCGGAACCCCTCCCCGAGACCGTCGGCCCGTCGGGCTACGTTCGGTATCCAGAGTCGCTCATGCGCGAGGTCCTCGAGAAGACCGACGACCAGCTCGAGGCGTGGGGACTCGACGCGACCGGGTTCGTCTACACCTACGGTCGCTACCACGGCGTCGCCGAAGACGTCGTCCGCGATCACTACGAGGCGGTCGCGAACCACCGCTACGGCGGCGGCCACAACGAACTCGAGGGACTCGACCCGACGACGATGCAGCGAATGTACGTCGAGACCGACAAGGCCAGCGAGGACGACGTCGACGCGTTCATGCGACGAGCGGCGGACGAGGACGTCCTCTCGATCGTCGGCGCCCACTCCCAGTTCGAGACGTTCACCGAAGAACGGCTCCGCTATACGATCGAGTCGGCCCTCGAGCACGACCTCGCGATCCTCACGATCGAGGAGGCGCTCGCGGAACTCGGAACGCTGTAGCCGACGTTCTTCGGCCGCGGTTTCTCGAGGTCCGTACCGTAACGCTCTCGAATCGTATCGCCGTATCCTCCGGCCATGATCGAAACCCGCGTCGTCGAGTCCGACGCCGAGCGCGAGGACGCCCTCGCCGTTCGCCACGAGGTGTTCGTCGAGGAGCAGGGCGTCGACGAGGACCTCGAGTACGACGAGCACGACCCCGACGCCGTCCACTTCGTCGCCTACGACGGGAGCGAGTCCGTCGGCGCCGCGCGGCTCCGGGAGCTCGAGGACGGCGCCGGAAAGGTCGAGCGCGTGGCCGTCCTCGAGTCGCGACGCGGCGAGGGGATCGGCCGTGAGCTGATGGCCCGCCTCGAGGGGCGAGCTCGAGCGGACGGGTTCGACGAACTGAAACTCCACTCCCAGACGCACGCGGCCGACTTCTACGGGGATCTGGGGTACGACCGATACGGCGAGCCGTTCGAGGAGGCCGGCATTCCACACGTGAAGATGCGAAAGGAGCTGTAGCTTCGAGGAGGTGCTGGCGCTACCCCGAACGGGTGCGGAGCCGATCCCGAACCGCGGCCACAACGAGCCCGGCGATTGCGAGCACCATCGACGCGGCAAAGGCGACGACGAACAGCGCGGTCGGGTCGCCCGCGGTCGCCGCCGGCAGCTCCTCGAGGACGAACTCGACCGCCAGCACGACCGCCACCGCGAACAGGGCGAGTCCGCCGACGTTCTCGAGGAGCGAGTTCGTCTCGCCGACGACGTCGGGATCGTTCAGCAGAACGAGGATGATCGCGAGCGCGAAGGGGGTCCCGACGAGGCCGAAAGCGAGCACGAGCACGAGCAGTTCGAAGAACGCGCCCTCGAGGAAGGCGCCGATCGCCGAGGCGAGCGCGACGGCAACGAGCGCGCCCCGGTAGCGCGGGTCCTCGACGGACTGTGCCCAGCCGAGCTTGTCGGCCAGCAGGTACGGCGGCACGATCGTGTTCCCGCCGAGCGTCGAGACCGCGGCGCCCCACAGTCCCAGCAGGAACAGCCAGGTCGCGTACTCGCCGGCGACCGGGCCGAGCGCCTGGGCGGCCTGGATCTCGTCGATCGTCGCGGGATCGACGACCCCCGGCAGCACGCTCGCGGCGACCAGAAAGACGGCGAGGCTGAAGATCCCGAAGGCGACGAGCATCGAACTCACGACGTCGAACCGCGCGATTCCGCGGTCGCGTTCGGTCCATCCTCGAGCGCGCATCGTGTAGCTCTGCATCGTCAGCAGCGTGATGTGGACCGCACCGCCGAGGACGCCCGCGGCGACGACCGCCCCGCCGACGCCGGCCGGAATCGAGGGAACGAGTCCGGCCGCGACCTCGGTCGGGTCGATCGGGACGACGAACGCCGAGGCGACGAACGCCAGCACGACCAGCGAGACGAGCAGCTTCGCGCCGATCTCTGCAACTCTGTACCCGCCGCCCGCGAGCCCCAGCGCGAGAATGATCGCCCACGTTACGCCCCACAGTCGGGGGTCGGCCAGCGTGGCGACGCCCGCGCTCCCGACGATCGTCGCGCTGACGTCGGCCAGCGTCTTCATGATCACGAGCTGGGCGAGCCCCGCCGCGAGCACGACGTCGATCACGAGCACCCACGCCCAAAAGGTGCCGAGGCGGTCCTCGACGACGGCGACGATCCCCGCCTCGGTGAGCAGGCCGAGCCGCATCGCGAGGTACTGGCCGACGGTCCCCAGGATCGCCGAGAGGACGACGACCCACAGCAGCGTGTAGCCGAAGCTCGCGCCCGCGACGAGCAGGCTGACCATCGTCGCCGGCCCGGCCGCGATCGCCCCCGCGAGCCAGGTCGGTCCCAGTCGCTCGAGATAGCCGGCAACGCGTCCGACACTCCACTGGCCAGACGATCCCGTTTCGGTTTCCATCGCTTTCCCTTTCGGCGAGACGGATATAACCCTGTGGTATTTACCAGTGAAGGGACGGCGACGTGTCGCCCATCAGTCGTCACCCGGAGCGCTGTCCGTCGCGGCCGCATCCGGCGAGGGCGTCGCGGACGGCCGCGAGACGAACGCGAGCGAGAGGAGTCCGAACGCGAGCATCACGAGCGCGACCGGCCCGGCGACCTCGCCGTAGCCGGCCTCGGGATCGATCCCGATCGCGGCGGCGCCGCTCAGGAACGCGACGGCGACGGCCGCAGCCGGGAGGGAGGCTCGAGCCGAAATCACGGGCGGTCGAGGGACGCGCCCGGCGACCGCGTCCAGACTCGCGTGACGGCCGGCGAGAGTGGCGGCGACGACCGCGCTCGCGAAGACGAGGGGAGCGAGGCGAACGAGCCCCAGCGCGGTCAGGACGGCGAGGTAACCGACGGCGACGGTTCCGGCGACTCTCGTCCGGTAGCCTACGAGCAGGGCGATTCCGACGGCGGTCTGGACGGCGGCGAACGCGAGGATCCACGCGCTCATCGCCGGCAGTACCGCGAGTTCGATGACCGCGCTCACCGGAGCGACGTGGGAGGCGGCGATCCCTTCGAACACCTCGGCTTGGGCGTCGGCGCTCGCCCAGCCCGGAAGGGCGTTCACGCCCGGCTCGGACCGGACGACGACCTCCTGGAGGAAGCGGTAGCCGACGAAGACCCGAAGCGCGTCGGCCGCGACCGCCGTCGGGTTCGCCCCTCGGTAGACGTACGAGAGGCCGCCGGCGACGAGTCCGGCGAAGACGGTCAGCTCGAGGCTCGTGAGGTGGACGCGGGTGTCGACCGTCTCCGGGATCGAGAGCAGGTAGTATGCGCCGACGACGGCGACTGCCGCGGCCAGCGGCGGGTACCAGGCCCGCCGGAACGGCAGCGCCGCGTTGAGGGCTCGAGTCAGCCGTCCGAGCGCGTCGGAGCGGTTCCAGAGCACGGCATCGAGGCCGCGGTAGCGACCGGCATTCGCGACGAACGCGAACGCGATCGGGACGGTAAACAGCGGCGACGTCCGAATCATGCCGAGGTGAAAGACCGGCAGGAAGTAGACGATGCCGAGCAGTGCAGCGGGTCGCGTCCAGAGCCCGAGAATCAGGCCGACGGCGGTCGCGACCTGGGCCGCCAGCGCGAGGACAGTCCAGAGTTCGGGGGCCGGGAGGACGACGGCCTCGAGCAGCGCCGCGAACCAGCCGAACGTTCCCTCCTCGATCGCCTGTTCGGAAACCTCGTACACCTCCGCGCCAGCGTCGGCACCGACCCACTCCGGGTTCGGCCCGGTCGTGACCCAGCCGAGCTTCCACCACCCGCCGAGGGTCAGTTCATACAGGAGCAACAGTCCCGCGAAGACCCGTGTGAACGCGATCCACGGTCCCGAACGGTCGTCGAACGCCGATTCCGTTGTCGTCGTACTGTTTAGCATACACTTGGTATAAATTAGTAGATATTGATAATTTATTCGACATTATTATTATGATCTGCTCGAGCTTCGTCCCTCGAGCGTGACGGGGGCCGCGGCTGATCAACGCCGGCGAGAACGGTCGAACATCGAAAACAGTGCCCGCGAAGCCGTCATACGGTTTACTGTCAGCCAGTTCCGGCGCAACCGCCGCCCGCGTCGCGGTTGCGCCGGTACATCGGTACAGCAATCCGTATTAGTCCTGCCAGGTCGGATTCTCACGGGGCGGGCTGAAGATGTCGACGCCCCGGACCGTCTCGTCGCCGCGGTTCTCGGCGGCGTGAGCCTGCTCACCCGGAATCGCGTAGGAGTCGCCCGGCCCGCAGACGATCTCGTCGCCCTCGGTGTGGAAGGTCAGTTCGCCCTCGTAGATGAACCCCGTCTGCTCGTGGGGGTGGCTGTGTTCCTCGACGGTCGCACCGGGTTCGATCTCGAAGTGCTGGACGTTCATCTCCTCGGCGCCGGCCATGATCGCGAGGTGAACGCCGTCGGCCGCTTCCGAGCTCTCGACGTCGGACAGGGATACGTGTTCCATACGTTCCGAAAGGCGAGGGCGGTGCTAATAGTACTACGCGTCGAGGACCACTTTCACCCCGCGTGGCGAAGCTTGAACTACGGGGCCGCCCCACCTCGAGCTAGCATGTACGCCGTCGTCGGCTGCAGCGAGTGCTCGCACCTCTGGATGATCGAGGGCCGCTCCGAGACCACGCAGTGTCCCCGCTGTGGCTCACGGAAAGCGTACGAGCGCCGCAAGAAGTTCGTCGAGACGGACGACGCCGACCACGCCCGTGACGTCCGCGCCTCGATGCTCGCCAACCGCCAGGGCGAGGGCGAGGCCTTCGCGAAGCTCGACTCGTTCTCGAAACTCGAGCGCGACGTCGAAGACGGCGTCGTCGACGACGAGGAGTACCTCGAGGAGTCGGGACTCGACGCGGACGAACTCGCGGCCGCCGGCGAACGCGACCCCCGCGGTTCGACCGACAGCGGCAGCAAGAAGGAGATCGTCGAGCAAGCGCTCGCGGACCTCGAGCGCCCGACCGCCGAGGAGGTCGTCGACTACGCGGGCGAGCGCGGCGTGTCGGCGGAGTACGTTCGCGAGGCGCTCGAGAAGCTCACGAGGCGCGGCGAGGTCAGCGAGAGTCGGGGACAGTATCGTCGGCTGTGAGCGCAACGGCCAGTCTTGCGCGCCCGAGCCGAACGCCCTCGAGCGGCAGTTCTTTGCACCCGCAGCCAGTACGAAACGACAATGGACGAGACGGTCGACGTGCAGGCGACGACGATCGGCGTCGGAACGGTGGTCGCGATCGCGCTCCTCGGCTACGGCGCCGCCGTCGGCGACTCGCTGCTCGGCGCCGACACCACGACGCTCGCGGTCGGCGCGTTCGCCCTGACGTTCGTCGCCCTCGCGGTCCTCCACGGCGCGTACGGCCGGCGGGATTTCGCCGCCGCCTACGGCGTCGCCGGACTCGGACTGGGCCTCGTCGCCGTCGCCTCGAGCGGGCTCGGGGTGCTCGGCGGCTACCTCCTGCTCGCCGTCGGCGGGGGATACGTCGCGGTCGCGACGATCCGCGCTCGAGACGACGCCCGGACGCTGGCGCAGTAGCGCGACCGGGACGACTCTCGACGGCGGCTACCGATCAGGGGCCGGTTCCGACCGTCCTGACCGTTCCCGAGAGGAGCGTTGCCACTTCGTCCAGGTCGTCGGGATCGACCGCGATGATGTACTGGTGGTTCGCCTCGAGGATCGTATCGGCCCTGGCGACGTGGCTCGCGTCCGCGTCCGTGATGACGAGACAGCCCTCGGGGAGGGGCGCGTCGGCGAGCGTTTCGCCGGCGAGCGGGGCGTCGGCTCCCACCTTCACCCGGACGATCTCGATATCCCCGGCCAACGCGTTGAATACGCGGGGCGCGTTGCCGACGGTCTCGTTCGCGATGAGCCTCGCCCCGGCCGCCTCGGGGTAGACGACGCTGTCGACCAGTTCGCCGTACTCGTGTCTGGACTCGGTGTCCGTTCGCAGGATCGTGTAGATCGACTCGTTCATTCGCTGGGCCGCCAGGCAAACCGCCAGGTTCGTCGCGCCGTCCTCCGTCAGCGCAGCGATCGTCTCGCTCGCCGCCGGGTCGGCCTCCCGCAGCACGGGCGGCAGGGTCGCGTCGGCCTCGATCACGGTCGGGAAGTGTTCGTCGATCTCCGCACAGCGGGACGGATCCCGCTCGATGACGACGACCTCGTGGCCGTAGCCGTCGAGCAGTCGGCCCGCGCGGTAGCCGACGCGACCGCCGCCGACGATGATGACGCGCAGCGAATCTGTAGACATGCGATCGATCGTTTCTCCTCTTCGCGCTCGGCTTTCTTAGTGGTATGCCAACACACAACCCATCAGATACGCCCTCAGCCGAGCGAAGCGACTCGAGAGACGGTTCACGTTATGCGGAAAACGGATTCGACTCCCGCTGACGCTACCGCCCGAGGTCCTCGTGGGCGCTCGCGAGGTGGTTCGACGCCAGCGCCGCGAGCAAGGAGAGTTCGCCCGCCAGCGCGCCGACGGCGATGATTTCGGCCAGGGCGTCGGCGTTCGAGCCCGCGGGATCGCCCCCGCCCCGGAGCCCGAGAACGTCGAGCGCCTCCGACTGCGTGGGAAGTTTGGTGCCGCCGCCGACGGTGCCGACCTCGAGGGAGGCCAGCGAGACGGAGGCGTAGAGGTCCGTGGCGCCGTCCTCCGCGTTCCGAGCGTCCATCGTCGTGATCGCGTTCGCCCCTTCGACGACCTGGGCCTCGTCCTGGCCGGTCGCGAGGAAGGCGGCGCCGACGACGTTGGCGGCGTGGGCGTTGAACCCCAGGCTGCCGGCCTTCGCGCTGCCCACGAGGTTCTTCCGGGTGTTGGCCTCGACGATGGCCTCGGCGGTGGTGTGGAGGCGGTCCTCGACGAGGTCGCCGGGGATCACGACGTCGGCCGTCACCGACCGTCCGCGACCCTCGACGGCGTTGATCGCCGCGGGCTTCTTGTCCGAACAGAGGTTCCCCGACAGGGCGACCAGCGAGGCGGGCGTCTCCTCGGCGACGACCTCGCAGGCCGCTTCGGTGGCGATGGTGGCCATGTTCATCCCCATCGCGTCCTTCGTGTCGTAGGCGAAGCGCAGATAGACCGAGTCGCCGACGACGTACGGCTCGACGCCGAGCAGTTCGCCGTGGCTCGTCGTCGACTCCGCAGCCTCGCGGAGCGCCTCGAGGTTGTCCTCGACCCACTCGACGGTTTCGGCAGCCTCGGCGACGCCGTCGACCCGAAACACGGGGGCACGGGTCATTCCGTTCTTGGTGACCCTAGCGTCGGCTCCGCCCGCGGATCCGATCACCGAGAGTCCGCGATTGACCGACGCCAAAAGCGCGCCCTCGGTCGTCGCCAGCGGCAGGTAGCGTTCGCCCTCGACGGCGCCGCCCGAGACGGAAACGGGACCGACGACGCCCATCGGCACCTGGGCCGCGCCGATCATGTTCTCGATGTTCGGTTCGGCTCGTTCGGCCGGGAACGCGTAGTCACCGATCGCCTCGAGGTCGGCGTCGGTCTTGCGCTCGACGAGCAGCCGGCGAGCCTCCGCGGCGGTGTCGAAGTCGGCTTCGGCCTCGAGTTCGTGGATGCGAAGCTCCCCCTCCTGGACCCTGTCGGCAAGGGACGCGGGATCTGTCATGGTGGGGCCAACACGCGGCCCGGCCCTAAGGATTGCTGATCGGCGCGCGGCGCTACGGTCGCGACGCAGTGTCGTCGTTCAGGTCGTCGCTTCCGATCGACTCCCGGTAGGCCGCCCGGATCTCGCGCCGGCAGACGACCAGCAAGGCGAGTCCCGCAGCGCCGAACAGCAGCACCGACGGCGTCCCGGTCGGTGCCGCGGCGAACCCGAGCGCGAACAGCCCCGCGAGGACGGCGGCGACTCCCAGCCTGGTCCGGGGCGCGACCTCGTCGTCGGTCCGCGCGAGGTACAGCTGCGGGAGGACGATCGCAATGGCGAAGGCCAGCGCGGCGAGCGGACCGTCGCCGACCGGGACGCCGAGCGTTCCCTCGAGGACCGCGAGTCCGCCGAGAGCGAGCACGAACAGCCCGAAGGAGGCCAGGATCGCCCGGTTTTCGCGGCTCATCACGGGCGAATCTTCGAACGGGAGGGGGTAATAGTTTCTGGCCTGAGAGGAACCGGGAGCCGGGTTGGGCGGGCCGGCGACCACTACCGTTTTGCTCCTCGCGTGTGGGATCTCACCTATGACCGAGGCTGCCGATCTGGTGGTGACGAACGCGCGGATCTACACGCTCGCGGGCGACGACGACGGGGAGGCCGAACCCGACCCCGAGGAGGCGCTGGCCGTCCGGGACGGCGAGGTCGTCCGCGTCGGGGATACGTACGAGATCGAGTTTCTCGAGGGCGTCGAGACCGAAACTATCGACTGCGAGGGACGGGTCGTCCTGCCGGGCTTTATCGACGCCCACACCCACGTCGAGAACACGGGCCGGTACCTGGTCCACGCCGACCTCTCGGGTGCGGACGGCTCCGAGGACTGCCTCGAGCGCCTCGCCGAGCGAGAAGCGGAGACCGAGTCGGGGTGGGTCCAGGGCTTCGGCTACGACGAGAGCGAGTGGGACGGCGACAACCGGAGCTACCTCACCCGGGACCAGCTCGACCGAGTCAGCGAAGAGCGACCCGTCGTCGCCCTGCGGGTGGACATGCACGCCGCCTCGCTGAACTCCGTCGCCCTCGCGGAACTCGAGGGTGACCTGCCGGAGAGCGACGTCCGCCGCGAGGACGGCGAGCCGACGGGCGTCGTCGTCGAGGACGCCGCCGAAATCGTCCGCTCGCGGATCTCGCCGGACTACGAGGAGACCCGCGAGCTGGTGACCGCGGGGCTCGACCACGCCGTCGCGAAGGGCGTGACCGCCGTCCACGACATGGTGCGTCACTCCCGGTCGCCGCAGGTCTACCGCGACCTCGAGGCCGCGGGCGAACTCCCGGCCAGGGTCCGGATCAACTACTGGACCGACCACGCCGACAGCGTGATCGAGGTCGGACTCACCACGAACGCGGGGAGCGAGCGCGTCCGGACGGGCGCGATCAAGACCTACACCGACGGCAGCATCGGCGCGCGGACGGCGAAGCTGTTCGAACCCTACGAGCCCGACGAGAACGAGGCCGAACCCGATCCCGAGGACGATGGGGAGTGGGTCATCACCCCCGACGAACTCGAGGAGATCGTCGAGCAGGCCGACGACGCCGGCTTCCAGGCGACCGCCCACGCCATCGGCGACGAGGCGATCGAGGAGGCCCTGTCGGCGCTCGAGGCGACCGACGATCCCGCAGGGTCGCGCCACCGGATCGAACACCTCGAGCTGGCGACCGACGAGCACCTCGAGCGGCTGGCCGACGCCGGCATCGTCGCCTCGATGCAGCCGAACTTCCACCAGTGGGCCCGGGACGGTGGCCTCTACGACCAGCGCCTCGGGCGGGAGCGACGGAACCGGACGAACCGTCTTCGGGAGGTCCTCGA
This sequence comes from Natronococcus sp., assembly GCF_047921035.1. Classification (NCBI taxonomy): domain Archaea; kingdom Methanobacteriati; phylum Methanobacteriota; class Halobacteria; order Halobacteriales; family Natrialbaceae; genus Natronococcus; species Natronococcus sp. The sequence continues at coordinate 39,280 of NZ_JBLRWX010000004.1, read as the reverse complement.
GCGCGGAATCGACCTCGCGTTCGGCTCGGACTGCATGCCCCTCGATCCGCTGCTTGGGATCCACTACGCCGTGAACGCGCCGACCGAGGCCCAGCGCCTCTCGGTCACCGAGGCGATCCGAGCCTACACCCGGGGCGGGGCCTACGCCGGCTTCGACGAGGACCGGCTGGGAACGCTCGAGGTCGGCACGCGCGCGGATCTGGTGGTGCTCGCGGAGTCGCCGTGGGCCCAGCCGGAGCGGATCGACGAGATCGACGTGTCGATGACGCTCGTCGACGGCGAGGTCGCCTTCGAGCGCTGAACGCAGCGGGCCGGCCCTCGGGTGCTCGCTCAAAGCGGTGACATCCCGACACCGACGTGTCGTATTTCGGACCAGTATCGTTATTGTCATCTCGCGACGATACGGACGTATGTTCGGTCCACTGCTGGTCCTCGGCGGGCTCGTCGCCCTCGTGGTCGGCTGCCTGAAACTGCGGCCCGCCTACCACGTCTATCGGGGCGAGACCGACGACGTCGTCGCTGTCGAGCGCGCGGCGGGACCGGTCGAACTCGAGGGAACCGCGACCGCGATCGGCGACCGGCTTCGGGCGCCGCTTACGGGAACGGCCGCGCTCGCCTACGAGTACGAGGTCGAGGAGTACCAGTCCAGCGGGAAGAACTCCTCGTGGAAGACCGTCGACGAGGGCCGCGAGGCGACGGCGTTTCGGCTCGAGGACGAGACCGCGAGCGTTCGCGTCGAGCCCGCGGGCGCCGAACTGGCGCTGTCGACGGACACGACGATCGAGGTCGACGGTGGCGAGCCCGAACCCGAGCCGATCAGGGAGTTTCTCGCCCACGAGTCCGACCTCGAGTCCGAGAACACCTCGATCGACCTGAAGGTCGTCGAACTCGCGACGGGGAACGACCGCCGATACCACGAACGGCGGCTCGAGCCCGGCGGCGAGGCGTACGCCTTCGGCCAGTCCCGGTACGACATCGACGCCCGCGAGACGATGCGGGATATCAGCGCGGTCGTGAGCGACGGCGACGGGACGCCGGCGTTCGTCGTCTCCGACTCCAGCCGGGACGGGACGGCGCGGCTGCTCGCGAGGCGACAGCTTCCCTGGCTGGTCGGCGGGCTCCTCATGATCGGCGTCGGCGTCTGGCTGTTGCCCACGTCAACGCTGTTCTGACGGGACGGTCCCGGTTCAACTTCGCGAGCGTGAGCCGGCACCGACGCTTTTGTCCCCGCCGGTCGTCGGGTCGCCTATGAAGATCGGACTGCTGGCGACGAGCACCGACGAACTGGAGGACGTGGACGTGGCCGTTCGGGCCGAGGAGCAAGGGTACGACGACGTCTGGCTGCCCGAACTCTGGGGCGAGAGCGGGGTCGTCCAAGCGACCGAGATCGCGACCCGGACCGAGGAGATCGGGATCCGGTCGGCGATCTTCAACGTCTACTCGCGCTCGCCGGCCGTGCTCGCGATGACCGCGGCCTCGCTGCAGCGGGTCTCCGACGGGCGGTTCGCGCTCGGCGTGGGAACGAGTACGTCGAAGGCCGTCGAGGACCTCCACGGCGCCGCGTTCGACCGCCCGGTGCGACGCGCCCACGAGACGATCGAGATCGTCCGGGCGTACACCGCTGGCGAGGGACGCGTCGACTACGACGGCGAGTTACTCGAAGTGAGCGACTTCCCCTCCCTCGAGACGCCCGTCCCGATCTACCACGCCGGGCTGGGGCCGGCGAACCGCCGGGTCGTCGGCCGGCTCGCCGACGGCTGGATCCCGCACAACATTCCCTTCTCGGGGCTCGAGGACGCCTTCGAGGAGGTCGCGAAGGCGGCCCGGGAGCGCGAGCGCGACCCCGGCGAGATCACCGTCGCCCCGTACGTCCCCACGGCCGTCGCCGAGGACCTCGAGACGGCCCGCGACGCCGTCCGCCAGCACCTCGCCTACTACGTCGGCAGCGGCGAGGGGTATCGGCGGGCCGTCGGGACCGTCTTCCCCGACGAGGCCGAGCGGGTCGCCGCGGCGTGGAGCGAGGGGAACAGGGGGGAGGCCGCCGACGCCGTCACCGACGAGATGGTCGCCGACCTCGGCGTGGCCGGGACGCCCGAGGACGCCGAGGAACGGCTCGAGGCGCTCGTCGCCGACACCGTGATCGACCATCCGATCGTCGTCGTCCCCGACCCCGCCTCGAGCGAGGTCACGGAGCTGACACTCGAGACGCTCGCGCCCGATCGGTAGCGGACCGAAAGTCGAGTCGAGCCGCCGCCTCCGTCCCGTCGCGACGACCGGCGGTCGGCGTCCGGTGACCCGTTTTCGCGGTCTCGAGCGCGCAGTCGCCGGTTCGCTCCGCGAGGGGTCGCTCTCCGGTATTCTCGAGGAGTATTGTGTAGTGGTGCATCGCCAGTAATCGGTATTGAAGGAAAAGTTTATTCGATACTCCCTAATGAGGTACTTTCAGCTACGGTAGATCAGAATGGCAGAGATGCAAACAACGGAATTCGAAACGGACCTGAGCTTGTTCAAGTACGACACGCTTGAACAACTTCCCACTGAATACCGGGATCTCGAAAAGAACGAGCGAACGGAACGGATCGAGGCTGCGCTCGAGGCGCTCGGCGACGACGTCGTGATCCTCGGACACAACTACCAGCGACGCGAGATCGTCGAACACGCCGACTTCGTCGGCGACTCCTACGGGCTCTCGCGCGAGGCGGCGAACACCGACGCCGAGTACGTGATCTTCGGCGGCGTGACGTTCATGGCCGAGAGCGCCGACATCATCACCGACGACGACCAGACGGTGATCCTGCCGAGTATGGAGGCGTCCTGTCCGATGGCCGGGATGGCCGAGGCGCTGCAGGTCGACGCCGCCTGGGCCGAGATCACGGCGGCCGCACCCGACGCCGAGATCGTCCCGATCACGTACATGAACTCCTACGCGGACCTGAAGGCGTTCTGTGCGAGCCAGGGCGGGCTGGTCTGTACCTCCTCGAACGCACACCGCGCCTTCGAGTGGGCCCTCGAGCGCGGCGACAAGGTCCTCTTTCTCCCCGACAAACACCTCGGAGAGAATACGGCCCACCGGCTGGGGATGGCCGACGAGACCGTCACGTGGGATCCGTGGGATCCCGAGGAAAAAGACGCCGAGGAGGTCGCCGATCGGGACCTGATCCTCTGGAACGGCTACTGCCAGGTCCACGAGCGCTTCGAGGAGACCCACGTCGAGCGAGTTCGGGAGGAGTACCCGGACGCGAACGTGGTCGTCCACCCCGAGTGCCGCCGCGAGGTCGTCGAGGCCGCCGACGTCGTCGGCTCGACGGCGACGATCCGCGAGACGATCGCGAACGCCGAGCCCGGCGAGACGTGGGCGATCGGCACCGAGATCCACCTCGCCGAGCACCTGCAACGGTGGCACCCCGAGGTCGAGGTCGTCCCGCTGTGTGGCGACGCCTGCATGGACTGCAACGCCATGCGCCAGATCGATCCCAACTACCTCGCGTGGGTCCTCGAGGAGCTCGTCGCGGGCCGGGAGCGCAACGCCATCGAGGTCGCCCCCGAGGAGAAGGAACTGGCCGAACTGGCCCTCGATCGCATGCTCGAGCTCTGATCGACCATGCCCGAGACACCACCCCACGACACCGCGGACGTCCTCGTCGTCGGCAGCGGCATCGCGGGCTGTGCGGCCGCGCTGGCCGCGGCCCGCGAGGGGAGCGACGTCCGCCTCGTGACCAAAGCCACCCGACCCGCCGACGCCAGCACCGACCGGGCACAGGGCGGGATCTCGGTCGCTCGCGGCGATCCCGACTCGGTCAAAGCGGACGTTCTCGCAGCCAGCGACGACACGGCCGACCCCACTGCCGTCGACGTCCTCGTCGAGAACGCCGACGACGCGGTCGCCGATGTGCTCCTCGAGACCCTCGAGATCCCCTTCGACGAGCGCACAGACGGCGAGTTCGACTACGCCCGCGAGGCGGCCCACTCCGAACGGCGCATTCTCCACGTCGACGCCGCGACGGGGACTCACGTTCTGCGTCCGTTCCTGAACTACGTCGACGGCCACGAGCGCATCGAGGTTCGCCAGGACACCGCTGCCCTCGAGCTCGTCACCCACGAGGGGCGGGTTCACGGCGTTCTCACGGACGAGGCCTCGACCGGTAACCCGATCTACGCCGGCGCGACCGTCCTCGCCACCGGCGGGATCGGCGCGCTCTACGGTCGCTCGACCAACCCCGACGGCGCGACGGGCGACGGGATCGCGATGGCCGCGCTTGCGGGCGCCGACGTCGCGGACCTCGAGTACGTGCAGTTCCACCCGACCGCCTTCGACGAGGACGAGCCGTTCCTGCTCTCGGAAGCCCTCCGCGGCGAGGACGCCGTCCTCCGCAACGGCGACGGGAGGCGGTTCATGGCGGAGTACCACCCCGACGCCGAACTCGCGCCGCGGGACGTCGTCGCCCGCGCCGTCGAGCGCGAGCGTGAGGCGACCGGGGAGGTCGTCCTCGACGTGAGCCCGCTCGAGTTCGAGTCGGCGTTTCCGACCATCGCCGAGCGGTGTCGCGAGCGCGGGCTCGAGGGCGACGAGATCCCCGTCGCCCCCTGCGAGCACTTCCTGTGTGGCGGGATCGACGTCGACGACCGCGGGCGGACGAGCCTCGAGGGACTGTACGCCGTCGGCGAGTGTGCCTGCACCGGCGTCCACGGCGCGAACCGACTGGCGAGCACGAGCCTGCTCGAGGGGCTGGTCTGGGGGCTCCGGGCCGGCGAGGATGGTGCCGCAAGCGGCGACGAACCCCGGATCGTCGAGGCGCCCACCCTCCGCGACAGCGACCCCGTCCTCCCCGACCGGTTCGCCGCCGAGAAGTTTACCCGGCTCCAGGGGACGATGGACGACTACCTCGGCCTCGAGCGCGACCCCGAGGGGATCGCCCGCGCGAGCGCCGCCCTCCGGCGGCTCAAGGGCGAGGTCGACGCCTACACCCGCACGCGGACCTCGCGGAAGCTCTACGAACTCCGGAACGCCTGCGTCACCGCCCTGCTGATCGCGCGGGCCGCGGGCGAGAACGGGGAGTCGCGGGGCTGTCACCACCTCGTGACGGACGAATCGACGGCGGCCGAATCCACGGCGGACGACTGACCATGATTACGGACTCACAGGTCGAACGCTGGCTCTGCGAGGACGTCGGCCACCACGACGTCACGAACCGGGTACCCGGCGAGACGATCGGGCGTCTCGTCGCGAAAGAACGGGGGATCGCCGCGGGGCTCGAGGCCGCGACGGCCGTCTTCGACTACCTGGACGTCGCGGTGCTCGAGGCGCTCGAGCCCGGCGCTCGAGTCGAGCCCGGCGACGCGGTTCTCCAGGTGGAGGGCCCCGCGCGGGAGGTGCTCCGGGGCGAGCGCGTCGCCGTCAACCTCGCCGGGCACGCCTCGGGAATCGCGACGCGAACCCGCGAGGCGGTCGACGCGGCCCGCGAAGGGCGACGGGTCGACGAGGACGTTCGGATCGCCGCGACCCGAAAGACCACCCCCGGGCTGCGGGCCCTCGAGAAGCGGGCCGTCGTCGCCGGCGGGGGCGATACCCACCGCCTCGACTGCTCGCACATGGTGATGGTCAAGGACAACCACGTCGCCGAGCTGGGCCTCGAAGACGCCGTCTCGCGGTTCCGGGAGCGGGCGTCGTTCACGACGAAGATCGAAGTCGAGGTCGAGACGCCGGGTGACGCGCCCCGTGCCGTTGAGGCCGGCGCCGACGTCGTCCTGCTCGACAACATGTCCCCCGCACGGACTCGGGAGGGCGTCGACCTGCTCGCCGACCGCGAGGGCGTGCTGACGGAGGCCAGCGGCGGGATCGGACTCGAGGACGTCGCCGACTACGCCGCGACGGGCGTCGACGTGATCTCGATGGGGTCGCTGACCCACTCGGCGCCCGCGCTGGATCTGTCCCTCCGAACCGGCTCGTAGCCGCCGTGGGGCGCAGCTCCGCGCACGACCTTTTTTGTCCTCGAGCGCTCACCGACCGCCGTGACCGAGCCGATCCGAACCTGTCCGGACCACGGGCCGTTCGCGACCGACGACGGAACCTGCCCCCGCTGTGGCGCCAGCGGGACGGAGTTACTCTCGGGGGAGCGACGGCGCCGGCTCTCGAAGTTTACGAGCGGCGCGCTGCGACACTTCCCCGACGACGCCGGCCTCGAGCTCGACGACCGGGGCTGGACGGAGTACGACGAGGTCGTCGCCGCGGTCGAGCGGAAGTACGACTGGGCGGGCGCCGACCACGTCGCGGCCGTGATCGCGACCGATCCGAAGGGGCGGTTCGAACGCACCCGCGGAACGGGCTCGACCGACGACGACAGCAACGACCGCGTTCGGGCCGCCTACGGCCACTCCGTCGACGTCGACCTCGAGCCGACCGACGCGCCCGTCCCCGACGAACTCTACCACGGCACTGCCACGGAGCACCTCGAGTCGATCCGCGAGTCGGGCCTGCGGCCGATGTCCCGCCAGCACGTCCACCTCTCGGGGAGTCCCGACGAAGCCCGCCGCGTCGGGAGCCGTCGTACCGACGACCCCGTCGTCCTCGCCGTCGACGCCGCGGGAATGCTCGCGGACGGCCGTCGGATCACGAAGCGCGGCCGCGAGACGTACACGACGGACCGGGTACCACCGTCGTACCTCGCCGAGCACGGCGCCGAGTCGGCGTCCGGCGATGATCGGTAGCACCGAAGACACGAGGGGCCTCGGGCGCCCAACGGCGTTGCAGATGCGGGTCGGTGGCTTATCCATCCCGTCGGGGTAGCTCGGGCTATGACGGACGAACTCCACCTGGCACCCGACGCGGGCTGGAACGCGCTGTACCTGGGCGGCGAGTGGGTCGATCCCGGCGATCGGGAGTCGATCGCGGTCGAGAACCCCTACACGCGCGAGGAGGTCGCGACCGTCCCGGCGGGAACGACCGACGACGTCGACCGGGCCTACGAGCGGGCCCGCGAGGCCCAGGAGTCCTGGGCCGAACAGCCCCCGCAGCGGCGGGCGGAGCTGGTGTCGGCCGCCCTCGAGTTCGTCGGCGACAACCGCGAGGAGATCGCGGAGCTGCTGGCCGTCGAGTCCGGCAGCACCCGGACGAAAAGCGAGGCCGAACTCCAGACCGCTCGCGGGATGATGCAGGAGGCCGCGAGCTACCCGTTCCGGATGCAGGGCCAGCACGCGGAGTCGACGATTCCCGGCAAGGAGAACGTCGTCGAGCGCCGGCCGGTCGGCGTCGTCGGCGTCATCTCGCCGTGGAACTTCCCGCTCCATCTGTCGATGCGCGCGGTCGCGCCGGCGCTGGCGGCCGGCAACGGCGTCGTCCTCAAGCCGGCCTCGAACACGCCGATCACCGGCGGCCTGCTGCTCGCGCGGATCTTCGAGGAAGCCGGCGTCCCCGAGGGGCTGCTCAGCGTCGTTCCCGGCCGAGGTTCGGAGATCGGCGACGAGATGGCGGGCCACGAGATTCCCCGCGTGCTCGCCTTTACGGGCTCGACCCCGATCGGGCAGGGCGTCGCCGAGCTGGCCGCGGGAAACAACGCGTTGCCGGCCCTCGAGCTGGGCGGCAACAACGTCCACGTCGTCACCGAGCACGCCGACCTCGAGCGGGCGGTCGACGGCGGCGTCTTCGGTTCGTTCCTGCATCAGGGCCAGGCCTGCATCTCGATCAACCGCCACCTCGTCCACGAGTCGGTCTACGACGAGTACGTCGACGCGCTCGCCGACCGCGCCGCGAGCCTGCCGACGGGCGATCCCACCGACGATGACACGGTCATCGGACCGATCATCGACGCGGACCAGCGCGACCAGATCGTCGAGTTCGTCGAGGAGACCGTCGAGGCGGGCGCGACCCTCGAGACGGGCGGCGAGACGGCCGCGATCGACGACATCGACGACTCGCTGGTCGTCGAACCGACCGTCCTCTCGGACGCGAGCAACGACATGGCCGCGGCCTGTAACGAACACTTCGGCCCCGTCGCGCCCGTGATTCCTTACTCGAGCGACGAGGAGGCGATCGAACTCGCCAACGACACGATCCACGGCCTGTCGGGGTCGGTCCACAGCGAGGACCTCGCGCAGGCCCGACGGATCGCCGACGGGATCGACACCGGGATGGTCCACATCAACGACCAGCCGATCAACGACGAACCCCACGTCCCCTTCGGCGGCGTGAAGCAGTCGGGGCTGGGTCGGTACAACGGCGAGTCGATCCTCGAGGAGCTGACGACGACGAAGTGGGTCTCGATCCAGCGCGAACCGCGGGAGTACCCGTTCTAGCGGGGGAACCCGTCGCCAGCTCCGGAGGGCGAGCCCGGCGAGGACGAGGCCGTGCCGGTTCCGGCTTCGATCGTCGATTCTCGGCTCGCGAATCGCTGGATAGACGGCCTCCGTTTGCGGACTGCTATCAGGTGCCGACAGGAACCTTATCCGTTTCACCGACCATTGCGTGGACATGAGTACGGGAGCGAGTCCCGACGAGGGGGACGGACGGCTCTGGGGGAGCGTCGACGACGACGCGGCACTCGAGCGGTATCGGACGCTCGTCGGTGCGATCGACGACGGCGTCTATCAACTCGATGCGGAGGGGAGCTTCGTCGCGGTCAACGACGTCATCGTCGAGATAACGGGCTACGAACGGGACGAACTCCTGGGGGAACACGTCTCGCTGATTCTGGACAACGACGACGTATCAGCCATCGAGAGCGCGGTGTCGGCCCGTCTCGAGGGAACGAACGATGGAATCGAAACGTTCGAACTGGGCGTTCGGGCCGCCACCGACGAGGTCGTCCCGTGCGGACTTCGGGTCAATCCGCTCGCGGACGACGGCGAGTTCCGGGGCGCGATCGGCGTGGTGCGGGACCGAACCGAGCCGAACCGACGGCTGGAATCGTTCGAGTCGCCGGACGCGCCGTCGAATCCCGTCACCGACGTCCTCGACGAGGCCGACATCGGCGTCTTCGTCCTCGACGACGAGTTCGAGGTCGCCTGGGCCGACGAGACCGTCGAACGGTACTTCGGACTGGATCGGGACGCGATCGTCGGCCGCGACAAACGGACGCTGGTGGAGGAAACGGTAAAACACGAACTCGAGGATCCGGAACGGTTCGCGGAGACCGTGTTGGCCACCTACGACGACAACAGCTACATCGAGCGCTTCGAGTGTCGCGTCACGGCGGGCGACGGTCGCGACGGGCGGTGGCTCGAACACTACAGCAAACCGATCGAGTCGGGTCGGTACGCCGGCGGACGGATCGAGTTCTACTACGACATCACCGACAGAAAACGCTCGGAGAGCGCCCTCCGGGAGAGCAGAGAGGAGTTTCGCTCCCTGGTCGACGCGATCGAGGAGTACGCGATCTTCCGGCTGGATCCGGACGGTCGCGTCATCAGCTGGAATACGGGCGCCGAGCGGATCAAGGGGTACGACCGCGAGGAGATCCTCGGCGAGGAGTTCTCGGTCTTCTACACGCCCGAGGACCGCGCGGCGGGCGTTCCCGAGCGGAACCTCGAGCGAGCGACCGAGCGCGGTTCGGTCGAGGACGAGGGGTGGCGCGTCCGCGCGGACGGCTCGCAGTTCTGGGCGAACGTCACCATCACGCCGATTCGGGACGCCGACGGCACCCACCGGGGCTACCTGAAAGTGACCCGGGACATAACCGAGCGCCGACGGCGCGAACAGCGACTCGAGAGCGAACTCGAGGAGGTCTTCGGACGGATCTCCGACGCGTTCTACGCGGTCGACGAAGAGTTTCGGTTTACCCACGTCAACGACCGCGCCGAGGAGCTCCTCCAGCACTCCGCGGACGAACTGCTCGGCGAACGCCTCTGGGACGTCTTCCCGTCCGCCGCCGAACTCGACGAGGTCTGGGACGCGTTCCACGCGGCACGGGAGTCCCAGGAGGCGACCAGCTACGAACTCTACTACGACACGCTCGGGTTCTGGGTCGAGGCGAACCTCTACCCCTCCGAAACCGGCATCTCGGTCTACTTCCGTGACGTCACCGAACGCAAGGAGCGCGAAGAGTACCTGGAGGACGCCAAGGAACAGCTCGAGGCCGCGACCGAGGCCGGTGCGGTCGGCACCTGGGAGTGGGACGTCGACGAGGACGCGTTCGTCGCCGGCGCCTCCTTCGCGCGAACGTTCGGACTCGATCCGGAGCGGGCACGAGAGGGGCTCCCGCTCGAGCGGGTGCTGTCGTCGATCCACGAGGACGACCGCGACCGGGTCGCCGCGCGGATCGAGGACGTCCTCGAAACCGGCGGCGAGTACGAGGCGGAGTACCGGGTCCGGAACGCCGACGGCGAGATCCGCTGGGTCTTCGCTCGCGGCCACGTCGAGTGCGACGAGGACGGGAACGCCGAGACGTTCCCCGGTGCGCTCACCGACATCACCGAGCGCAAACGGGCCGAACTCGAGGCCGAAAACCAGCGCCGGCAACTCGAGACGCTGTTTCGAGTGTTGCCCGTCGGCGCCGTGGTTGCGGACGGGGAGGAGGCGCTGATCAGGGCGAACGCCACGGCCAAAGAGATCTGGGGCGGCGACGTCTTCGACGCCGACTCCGTTGCCGAGTACGAGAAGTACACCGCCGTCTGGGCCGACTCCGGCGAGCCGGTCGAACTCGAAGAGCGGACGATGTCCCAGGTGCTCCGCGGGGAGGAGGTGACCGAACCGAACGTCTACGAGATCCGGACGTTCGACGGAGAACGGCGAATCGTCATGGAACACGGGATGCCGGTCAGGGACGAACGTGGCGACGTGCGTCGCGCGGTCGTTACGGTTACGGATATCACCGAGCGCCGCGAGTACCAGCGGAAACTCGAGGAGACGATCGAGCAACTCCAGACCTCGAACGAACGCCTCGAAGACTTCGCGTACGCGGCCTCCCACGATCTCCAGGAGCCGCTGCGGATGGTCTCGAGCTACCTGCGGCTGATCGAGGACCGCTACGGCGACGCCCTCGATACGGACGGCGAGGAGTTTCTGGAGTTCGCCATCGACGGCGCGGATCGGATGCGAAACATGATCGACGGCCTGCTCGCGTACTCCCGCGTCGAAACGAAGGGCGATCCCTTCGAGCCGACCGACCTCGAGGACGTCGTCGACGACGTCCTCGCGGACCTCCAACTTCGGCTCGAGGAGAGCGGTGCCGACGTGACGGTCGAAACCCTCCCCCGGGTGAACGGCGACGCGGGCCAGTTGCGGCAGGTGTTTCAGAACCTGCTCGAGAACGCGATCGAATACAGCGGCGACGAGCCGCCGACGATCCGCGTCGACGCCGAGCGACTGGACGGGACGTGGAAGATCGCGGTCCGCGACGAGGGAATCGGGATCGATCCAGACGATCAGGAGCGCGTGTTCGAGGTCTTCCAGCGCCTCCACGACCGCGGCGAACACGAGGGAATGGGGATCGGGCTGGCGCTCTGTCAGCGGATCGTCGAGCGCCACGACGGCGAGATCTGGATCGACTCCGAACCCGGAGCGGGGACGACGGTCTTCGTTACGCTCCCATCGGTCGACGGGTCGTAGCGGCCCGTCGATCGTCGAAGGGAATCGCGTCGACGGATGCTCTCGAGTCGGGACCTCGGGAAGCACGCTCCCGCGTCTCGCGCGTCTCGTTCGGAGGTGCCGGCGTAGCCGGTTCGCTCGAGGCGGGGCTCGTCGATTTTTTGAACTGCGGGGGAAGAGGATTCGAACCACGACCGAGAACCTGCTCCCTCCGCTCGCAGGACCCGGTCTGATCCGAATCCTTCAGTTCGATCGCTGTCGCGAGCAACTCACGAGCGACAGCGGTGCGAGGGAAGGGATTCGAACCACGCGAAACGCTCGCTCTCGCTCGCGTTTCTCTCGTTCAAATCCCTCCGTCCGATTCCCGCTGCTCGCGAGTTGCTCGCAGCGGAAATGCGAGGGAAGGGATTCGAACCCTCGGACCCCTACGGGAGCGGGTCTTAAGCCCACCGCCGTTGGCCTGCTTGGCTACCCTCGCACAGAAGCGCGCTCGAGGGTAGTCGCCGTGCTGGAATGTGTGTTTCGGTGTTCGCTCGCTCCTCGCTTCGGTCGGCCGACGTCGGAGCGTAGTTATTTGAGAAGTGACCGAGTATCGAGAGTGTATGAGTGAGAGTAACTTGCAGGAGGAGCAGGAACCGTTGAAGGCCGAGTACGAGGAGAACCCGGAGTCGGCACGGATCACGCTGACCGCGACTGGGGAAGAGCAGGGCGACAGCCGGAGCTGTAGCGTAGACATCGGCCGGGCGATCTACGAGGCCGAACTCCACGAGGGCGCCGGCGGCCCCGGCACGGGGGCCTGCTCGGGCGACCTGCTGCTGGGCGCGCTGGCGGCGTGCTCGCAGCTCACCGCCCAGGCCGTCGCCGAGAACTTCGGCCTCGAGCTCGACGTCTCCGTCGAGGCCAGCGGCGACCTCGACCTCCGCGGGACGATGGGCGTCGACGAGGACGCACCCGTCGGTTTCGAAGATATCCGCCTCGAGGTCACCGTCGACGGCGACGTCGACGACGAGACGAAGGCCGCGCTGCAGAAGTACACCGAACGGTACTGCGTCGTCTACCAGACGCTCGCGGAGCCGTCGACCCTCGAGACCGAGTGGACGTTCCGGGAGGGCGAGGGGAACTGATCGAGCGAGCGACGGCCGCGTCGAGGCTGCGCCGTCGCTACCAGTCGACGCTCAGCGTGCCGTCGCCGTGGGGATTCGGGGCGATCTCCTCGTCCGTGCGGCGGTCGATCACGTGGATGCAGCCGTCGTCCTTCTTCGCCGGGCAGACCTCGGCGGCACGGACGTTGTGCTCGAGGTCCTCCTCGCCGAAGAAGTAGGCCGTCGGCTGAGCGATCCCCGACTCGATGGACATTTGCCAGTTGTCGCTGACCTCGGCGCACTTGCCCGCGCCGAAACACTTGTTGGCCTCGAAGACGATCTTGTACGGTTTCTCCGAGACCGGGGGCGCGTCCGCGGAGCCGACGTCGCTCGCGTGCGTGATCTCCTCGTCGCTCATTGCCTAGGGGTTCGACCGGATCGTCTTTCCCGTTGCGGTCGACTCGAGGATCGAGCGGTCAGCCCCTCGCCGGCACGCGGGCTTTCGGCCGCGGCAGGTCGTAGCTGACGCCCGTCAGATCGCTCGAGACCGCCCACAGCCAGCGGGCCGTCTCCTCGTCGTAGGATCGCTCCGAGGAGGCCTGGCGCTCGGGCGGGCCGCGCATGTTCCCGAATCCGCCGGGACCGTAGTAGGCGCCGCCCTCAGCTTCGAGCGCGGTCGCGGCGTACAGCGTCGGCAACGCGCCGTCCGCGGACGGCTGGGCGACCACCGCGTTCAGGAGCTTCATCGCCGCCATCCGGAGCCGGCTGCCCCGCTGTTCGGGGCCCCGATACTGCAGGTTCGTGTTTGCGTAGCCCGGATGCACCGCCATGCTGTCGGCGTTCAGCCCGGCCGTGAGGAACCGACGCTCGAGTTCGTACGCGAACAGCACGTTCGCCAGTTTCGACTGGGCGTAGGCGCTCCACTCGTCGTAGGAGCGCTCGCCGTGGAGATCCTCGAACTGGATCTCACCCCGCTCGTGGACGGCGCTCGAGACGGTGACCACTCGAGCGGGCTCGTCGCCGTCGGTCGCGAGGTTCTCGAGGAGCAGGCCGGTCAGCGCGAAGTGTCCGAGGTGGTTGACGCCGAACTGGGTCTCGAACCCGTCTTCGGTCTCCGAACGGGGGATCGCCATGACGCCGGCGTTGTTGATCAGGACGTCGATCTCGACGTCGTCGAGCCGATCGGCGAAGGCCCGAACCGACTCGAGATCGGCCAGATCGCACTCCTCGACGCGGAGGTCGGCGTCGGGTGCGTCCCGCCGAACGTCGCGCGCCGCCTGTTCGGCTCGATCGGTGTCTCGGCAGGCCATGATCACCCGAGCGCCGTTGCGGGCGAGTTCGCGGGTCGTCTCGAGGCCGATGCCGCTGTTGGCGCCCGTGACGACGATCGTCCGGCCGCTCTGATCGGGGATGTCCGCAGCCGTCCAGTTCATACGACAGCCAGGGGAGCCGCCCCCCTAAGCGTAGCCGTTGCATCGTTTGGCCGAGCCGGGGATCGGTTCCGGCTCCGTCGCCCTCAGTCCGACCGGAGTGACGGGGAGGCGGCGTCGATCGTCGCCTTCAGCTTGAAGCCGTCGTAGGCGGCGGCGACGGGTAACTCGAGGAGGTCGCCGTCGGTGCCGGTGTAGCCGTAGTGCTCGGCGTCGGGCTCGAACTCGCCGAAGACCCGCAGCTCCTCGGCGTCGGTGGTGGCGAGGAACTGCTCGAGGTCGCCGGTGTCGTACCCGATCCAGAGGAGGCCGTCCTCGATGTCGACGGAGACGGGGTCCGGGGCATCCTCGTCGACGTCGGCCGTCACGCCGAAGAACGTTTCGACGTCGCCGATCTCGGTCGCCCCCTCGGGGACGTCGAAACAGAGCAACGTCCGGCCGTCCTCCCGACGAACGCCCCGGTGGCTCCCGACGTCCTCGTCGACTCGCAGGATACGGTTCTCGAGTTCGGGTTCGACGGGGCTGTGTTCCTCGACGTACTCCATCAGCGCCGGTCCGAGGACGATCCCGCCCTCCCAGAGCAGCTCCGCGTCGCGGAAGGGGGCGTAGTCCTCCGCGGTATCCTTCAGGTAGTCGGTCGTCGAGACGACGTACGTCTCGTCGGGATCGAGGGGTTCGCCCTCGATGTAGACGTCGCCGACCTCGGGCACCTCGTGACCGCTCCACTCGTACTGGAGGCCGCCGACCTGCTGGCCCTGCTGGGCGCCGAAGGCGTTGTCCGGGAGCGTGTCGATGCGGTTCTCGAGCACCTGCAGGATCTCCTCGCCGGTCGCCTCGAAGACGACCGCCTCGTTGCCGAACGGGAGGATGCCGAGCACGTCGCCTGCGGTGAGTTCGCCCGGCCCGTACGTCGTGTTGGTCCGGATCCCGCCGCCGTTCTGGAAGGCGACCTGCGCGTCGGGGTGTAAGTCGAGCATCGTGTCCGTGATGAGGTTGCCGATCAGGGCTTCGCGACCGTAGGTGATCGAGCCGGAGGTGTCGAGTTCGACGGCCGTCTCGCCGATCGTCTCCGAGAGTTCGTCGTCGAGGTCGTCGTACTGGGCCTCGATGCGCTCCTTGAACTCCGGATCCGGCTCGGTGTCCTCGTCTAAGTCGATGCGCTCCCAACTGACGAGGTTTCCCTCCGAGTCCAGCGTCATCACGCCGAGGTGGAAGTAGGCGTAGCCGACCTCGCTGATGACGGTTCCAGCGTGCTCCTCCGCGGCGTCCATCGTGTAGTGAGAGTGCGAGCCGAATATCGCGTCCAGCCCGTCGACCTCCTCCGCAAGTTCGAAGTGGGTCTCGTGAGGCGTATGCGACGAGCAGACGACGACGTCGGCGTCCTCCTCCTCCCGGAGCAGCTGGGTCATCTCCTGGGCCGTCTCGACGGGATCGCGCTGCTCGTAGTCGTCGGGATAGTCCGTGATCCCGTGGAAGCCCCGCAGGACGACGTTGAAGAGGCCGACCGTGAGGTCGCCGATCTCGAGGGTGGTGTATCGCTCGGTCTCCGGGAACAGGTCGCCCTCGGGCGTGTACAGCGCCGAGTTCAGCCACGGGAACTCGCTGTCGGCGAACCGTTGCTCGGCGGTCTCGACGCCGTAGTCGAAGTCGTGGTTGCCGACCCCCGCGGCGGTGAGATCCATGTCGTTCATGAAGTCGATCTTGTGCTCGCCCTCGGTGAAAAACGAGATCGTCGACGAGCCGAGTTCGTCCCCGTTCGCGAGGAAGACGGCGTCCTCCCGGTCCGCGAGTTGCTCCTGAACCACGTTCCAGTACCGCGCGATGTTCGGCTCGCCGGGCTCGCCGATCTCGCTGTGAGTGTGGAGGTCGTGGACGATGGTGACGGTGTCGCCCTCGGGCTCGTCGGCCGCGACGCCGGAGACCTGCGAGCCGAGCGTCAGCGCGCCGGTGGCTGCCGCGGTCGCCCCCATGAACGTTCGTCGCGTGTGGGTTCGCCCGCAGCCGCAGTCCGATTCGACCTCCGCGGGCTCTTTCGGTCGGAGGTCGCCGTCGTCCTCGACCGCGTACACCTGACTCCGTTCGCTCGCCGGTTCGCCCCGCCTCGCTCGAGCGGCCGTTCGCCGCCCGCAGTCCGACTTGTCGGAAGACATCGGTCGATTATTGAAAATCATCCGTGAAAGTAGTTCTCATACACGGTCCGTTCCTAATCCAATCGACACGGCGGGTGAAGCAACTCGCTCGAGTAACGTATCAAACCGGCGGAGTCGCGGCTCGAAACTGCAGAAACGACGGTGCGCGGAACGAGAGAAAACGCTCGAGTCGCTACTCGTAGTCGACGGAGACCGACTCGAGGACGATGTCCTCGCGCGGGCGGTCGTTGGCGTCGGTCTCGACGTCGCCGATCTCTTCGACGACGTCCATCCCGTCGGTGACCTTGCCGAAGACGGCGTGGCGGTCGTCGAGGTGGGGCTGGGCGTCGAGCGTGATGAAGAACTGCGAACCGTTGGTGTCGGGCCCGGAGTTGGCCATCGAGAGGATGCCAGCGTCGTCGTGGCGCAGTTCCTCGTGGAACTCGTCGTCGAACTGGTAGCCGGGGCCGCCACGACCGGTTCCGGTGGGGTCGCCGCCCTGGATCATGAAGTCCTCGATGATCCGGTGGAAGACCACGTCGTCGTACAGCGGCTCGCCCTCGACCTCCTCGCCCGTCTCGGGGTCGGTCCACTCCTGGCCGCCCGTCGCGAGTCCGACGAAGTTGTCGACGGTCCGTGGCGCGCGCTCGTCGTAGAGTTCGACCTCGATGTCGCCCTTGCTCGTGTGCAGGGTTGCAGTAACGTTGCCCATACCTCGGCCGACGGCCGGACGGGTGAAAACGGTAGTGGTCTCGGAACGGAACCCGACGGTGTAACCGCCTGCCGCAAGTACATACTACCCGACGAAGAACGGACGACCATGACCGCCGGAACGCACACGGCCGAGAAGGTGACGCTCGCACGACTGCCGTCGGGCGTCGAGATCACGACGACGGTACACACCTACGACGGCGCCGACGACGGGCCGACGCTGTACGTCCAGGCCGCCCAGCACGGCCGCGAGATCAACGGCACCGAAGTGCTTCGCCGGTTCCACGATCGACTCCCGCTCGAGTCGCTGTCGGGACGGATCGTCGCCGTCCCGGTCGCGAACCCGCTGACGTTCGACCGGGTCTCCTACACGACCCCGGAGATCATCGACAGCGTCAACCCGAACATGAACCGGGTGTGGCCCGGTAACGCCGACGGTAGCCTCCACCAGCGCATGGCCGCCCGGCTCTGGGAGTACGTCGGCGACGCCGACGCCGTCATCGATCTCCACACCGGGAGTCCGGAGATGCTCCCCCACGTCGTCTTCCTCGAGGGTGACGCGGAGTCCCGCGCGCTGGCCGAGGCGTTCGGCACCGATCTCCTGCTGTCGGAGGAGGCCGACGACGAGGCGAGCGAGGAGTGGCACCGGCGGGGCTTCGCCGGCAAACTGCGGGTCGCAGCCGCAAACGAGGGGATCCCCTCGATCACGCCCGAACTGGCCCACAACAAGCAGATCCTCGAGGACGCCGTCGATCTCGGCGTCGACGGGCTGCTCGACGTCTGCCGTCAGCTCGGACTGCTTCCCGGGGAGGTTCCCGCGCGCGAGCAGACGCTCGCCAGGAACCACCTCGGGCAGGTCGTTACCGACCACTCGGGGCTGTTCCGGCCGGATCCCGCCCTCGAGATCGGCCAACCCGTCTCGGAGGGTGACGTCCTCGGAACGGTGTACGATCCGGCGACCTACGAGGCGCTCGAGGAGGCCGTCGTCGGCCGGGAGGGGCTGTTGTACACGCTCACGCAGGAAGCGACCGTCTCGGCGGGGGACAAACTCGCCAGCGTCGCGCTGATCCGCGAGGAGTGAGCGACGGTCAGCAGGTCGAAAACCCGCCGTCGACGACCAGCCCGTGGCCGCTGACGAACGAGGCCTCGTCGCTCGCGAGAAACAGGATCGCGTCGGCGACCTCCTCGGGTTCGCCGAGCCGCTTCAGCGGGTAGTCTTCGGCCATCGCCTCGCGGGCGGCCTCGGGATCGTCCTGCGCGGCGAGGTACTGCTCGAGCAGCGACGTATCCGTAAAGCCCGGACAGACGGTATTCGCCCGAACGCCGTAGGGACCCGCCTCAGCGGCGATCGCTCGCGTGAGGTTGAGCACGGCGCCCTTGCTCAGCGAGTAGGCCGCCTGCTTCGGTAGCCCGAGGATGCTCGCCAGCGAGCCGACGTTGACGATCGACCCGTGACCCTGCTCTTTCATATGAGGGAGGGCGGCGTGACAGCCGTTCCAGACGCCCTTGACGTTGACGTCGATGACGAAGTCCCGGATCGAGTCGTCGGTCTCCTCGAGCCGCGAGGAGGGATGGCCGGTTCCGGCGTTGTTGACGACAATATCGAGCCCGTACTCCTCGGCGACGGCGTCGACGACCGCGTGGAACGTCTCGCTGTCGGTGACGTCCAGGTCGTGAAACTCCGCCTCGGCGCCGCCGTCGGCGAGTTCGTCCGCGACCGCCTCCCCGCCGTCGCTGTCGATGTCGGTGACGATCACCCTGGCTCCCTCGTCGGCGAAGCGTTCGGCCGTCGCGCGTCCGATTCCCGACGCCGCTCCCGTGATGAGGGCCGTCTCGTTCTCGAGTCGCATACGGCGATACTCGGACGCCCGTTATATAAATTCGTTCGTCGTCAGGAACGGATTCGAAATCAGTGTTCAGAGTAGACGCCTGTTTTCCAAACGGTGGTAGGTTCACAGCGCGCGGTCGTCAGAGCTCCTCCTCGACAGAAACCCCGATAACACCGCCGAGAGCACCCAGTCCGACGGTGTATATCGCGACGAAGAACAGTCCGACGAGCCCGAGAATACCGAATGCCGCCGGCGTCCCGCCGAAACCGAGGAGAAAGAGCAAGAAAAAGCCGATAAGAGCGATCGGGAGCAGCGCGACCAGCCCCGCGAGCGCGCCGACCTTCAGTCCGTCGTCGGTATCACCGCCCTCGAGGTAGCCGGCGACGGCACCCCCGAGCACCGGCGACAGCGGGACGAACGAGAGGACGATCCCGACGGCGCCGCCGATGACGGCGTTAAGTGCGGTACTCGTGCCACGCCCGGGATCCTGTTCGTCGACCGGCGGCGGCGTCGAGTTCTCGAGCGACGGCGGCGGGTCGTCGGGAGCCATACGCCAACTAGTAGTCGATATTTTATATATCTACCTGTCAGGTCGACGGAGTTGACTGATCGAACTCCGACGAGGACGCCAGTCGTCACGTTCCGACCGCCAGCAGGCTCGACCGAGACGGCTCCTTGTGCGAGTTCGAAGGGAACCCCTCGGCTCAGAACTCGCGCAGTTCCTCGAGCGTCGCCTGGGCGCTGCCGTCGGCGATCACGGTCGAGACGTCCGGGCTATCGACGCTCTCACGACTGCTGGCGAAACCGAACGAACGTTTATCCGGCGTTCTTCCGTACTGCCTACTATGGCGGTAATCGAAATCCCGGAAGAAGTCTACGACGCGCTTCGTCTTCCGGAGGAGGAGCGAGAGGGAGTCATGCGCGAGGAACTCGCGTGTTCGCTGTACGACCGAGGAATCCTTTCGTTCGGCAAGGCTCGAGAACTCACGGGGGTATCGAAGCGGGAGTTCGGCGAACTCCTCGGTGAACGCGGTATCGAACGACACTACACCGACGAGGAGCTAGCCGAAGATCTCGAGTATGCCGAACGATAAACTCGTCGTCGCCGATACCTCGCCGCTTCTCAATCTCGCGCTGATCGATCGCCTCGAGTTACTCCGTTCGCAGTTCCGGTCGATCACCGTTCCGAAAGCGGTCCGCACGGAGCTGCTCGCCGGAGAAGACGGGCACGAACGGCTCGAGTCACTTCTCGAGAGCGAGTTCGTGACGACTGCTCAGCCACGGCGGACCGATCTCGTTCGGGAGCTTCGGGCGGAGCTCGACGGGGGCGAGGCCGCCGCGATCGCACTGGCAATCGAGCGCGAGGCCGAACTGGTGTTGATCGACGAACGGGACGGACGACAGGTAGCGCGCCGTCACGACCTTCAGGTGACGGGTATCGTCGGGATACTGCTCAAGGCTGCCAGACACGATCGAATCGAACTCGAGCCGGCGCTCGATTCGCTTCGTGACGTCGGCTTCTGGATCGGCGACGAGTTGTATCAGCAGGCAATCGATGCCGTCGACGACGGTCAAGACGGAACGTGATTCGTGAATCGGCGTTTCAGAACTCGCGCAGTTCCTCGAGCGTCGCCTGGGCGCTGCCGTCGGCGATCACGTCGCGAGCCCGCTCGAGCCCCTCCTCGAGGGTGGCGACGTCCTGGCGGGCGTACATCCGGAACGCGCCGTTGAGCGCGATAGCGTCCGCGAAATCGTCCTCGCGCTCGCCGGCGAGGACCGCCTCGGTGATCTCGGCGGAGTCGGCCCGGACGTCGTCGACCGCGAGATCATCGCTCTCCATTTCCATGCCGTACTCGGCGGTTTCGATCTCGTAGTCCTCGAAGGATTCCTCGCCGTCCTCTCCCTCGCGGTTCCATTCGGCGACCTTCGTGTACCCCGGTCGAATGTCGTCGTACCCCTCCATTCCCTGGAAGAAGATCGCCCGCGAGTAGTCGAGCCGTTCGCTTTCCTTGAGGAGGTCGGTCAGCTTCTTCGCGAACGCGAGGTGGTAGAAGGAGCCGAGGTGGACGTCGGCCTCGGCGGGGTTGGCGACCGTCTCGATGGTGTTGACGAACGTCCGGACGCCCATCTCGTCGCGTCGCTCGAAGAGGTCGTGGACGCCGGGGTTGAACGCGGGCTGGTAGTAGAAGCCGAAGCCGGTCTCGTCGACCATCTCCGCGCTCTCGGTCGGCTCGAGGTCGGTCCGGACGCCGAGTTCGTCCAGCACGTGCTTGTAGGCGGTCTCCTTCTGGGTCGGGACACCGTCGCCGGAGTGGACGACGACCGGCGTGCCGGCGGCTGCGGCGACGACGCCGGCGCCAACGCCGAGCAGCGCGGACGTATGCTTGCCGTCGTAGTTCGCGCCGCAGTCGACCGGGTCGGCGTCGGGTTCAGCCGTAACCACCGACTCCTCGCGCATGACGTCGGTGTACGCCGCCAGCTCCTCGGGGGTGTTTCGCTTCCAGCGGTTCGCCAGCCAGAACGCGCCGAGCGTCGTCTCTTCGGGCTCGCCGGCGAGGATGCGCTGGAACGCCTCGCGGGCCTGCTCGCGGCTCATGTCGTCGGCCGATTTGGGGCCGGAGCCGACGACCTCGGTCAGCAGCCGTTTGAGCGGCCACTCGCCGAACGCATCGGACGGTTGAGTCATAGGCCGCCGTTGGCGAAGCGGGCGCAAAAGGCTCCCGTTTCCGGCGCTTTTCCGGGGCCGTCTCCGACGTCGGGCGACACAAGCGAGCCGGAACGGGCCTCGCTCTCGAGGCATCTTCGCGGTCCGTGACCGTACTGCGGGACAGCTCCGGGAGCCGTCTCAGCGGACGATCGTCACCGGGATCGGCGAGCGGCGGGTGACGGTCTCGGCGACGCTGCCCAGCAGGATGCGACTCGCGCCCGAACGGCCGTGGCTCCCCATGACGATCGCGTCGACGTCGTGGTCGATCGCGTAGTCGACGATCGATCGGGCGACCGCGCCGGTGACCCACTCCGTCTCGATCTCGGCACCCTGCTGGGCAACCGCGTCGCTGGCTTTCTCGAGCAGCTTTTGGGCCTGCTGCTCGTAGTTCTCCTGAATCCGTTTGTAGTCGGTCGTGACGCTACCCTCGATCCCGGTCCCCGCGTAGAACTTCCGTGGATCGACAACGTAGAGCGCCGTGATCGTCGCCTCGGGGTGGACCTCGAGAGCGTACTTGAGGGCCTCGCTCGAGCGTTCCGAATCGTCGATCGGGACGAGTACGGTGGATCTCATGTCACACCCTACGAGAAGCAGCGTGATAAACCGAATTCTCGAGCGCTGACCGGTCGACGGCTCGCTCGAGTCGACGCACTGACTCGCACTCCGTCCGTCGGTTGGTTCCTCTTTTGACATTTCTGACGAGTAATATTCGGATTAAACGTATATGGTTCACAGAATATATCGATCGGTTGTATCCATAGATTATTTTACACTGTCTTGGTAACGTATCTCTCGCCGTATGACACGAAACAGATCGCGTCGAGCAGTACTGGCGGGGGCGGGCGCTGCAGTTGCCGGACTCGTGGGGATCGGATCCCAGGTGGCTGCCGACGGACACGACGTGTCGGTCGTCATCGAGTCGGTGACGCCCGAACAGGACCTCATCGTCCTGCGCAACGAGGGGGAGTCGACCGTCGATCTCTCCGGCTACATCGTCGACTGGCTGTACAACAACCCGGACTACGACCAGTCCGACTCGCTACCGAGCGGAACCGAGATCGAAGCGGGAGGAGAGCTCCGTATCACCTCGGGATACTACGACACCGAGGCCGACGTCACCTACGACTACGCCGCCGGGCGGATCAACAACGATCACACGAACGTGATCGCCCTCTACACGCCGAGTCGGTCCAACGCTGTCTCCGTCTACGACACGTCGACTGGGGAGACCGAGCCCGACGATCCCGTCGACGACCCCGAGGACGAGGAGCAACCGGAGGACGAAGAGCCCGAAGACGAGGAACCAGAGGACGAAGAGCCCGAAGACGAGGAACCGGAGGACGAAGAACCCGAAGACGAAGATCCCGAAGACGTCGAAGAGGAACTCGACGAGCCGGAGCCCGAGCCCGAGGACGAAGAGACCGAAAAGAAAGTCGAACGCGAGGAAGACGACTGTCCCGAGGAGGAAGCGAAAAAGGAAGAACCCGAAGAGGACGACTGTCCAGAGGAAGAGAAGAAGAAACCCGAGCCTGAGGAAGAGGACGACTGTTAACCGGGTAGCGCGATGCGCTACCGGGCGGTGACTTTTTGCAGCGAGGACGGCTCGAGCGGGGGCTACCGGAGCGCCGCGTCGACGAGTTCGATCGGCGTCGGGGGCTCCTCCGTGTCTCCGTTGCGGTTCTGCAGCTGGGTGCGACAGGAAGCGCCGGGCGCGACGACCCGCTCGCCGGGGCTTTCCTCGACCTGGTCGTACAGCACGGCGGCGATGGCGTCGCTCATCGAGCCGTGTTCGGCCTCGTAGCCGAAGCTGCCGGCCATGCCACAGCAGCCCGAGTCGAGGGGGTCGACGGCGTACCCGGCCCGCCGGAGGACGCCGACCGCGTGGTGATCCTTTGCCGTCGCCTTCTGGTGGCAGTGGCCGTGGTAGGTCAGCGACTCCGCGGGGGCGTCGAACGCGAGCCGTTCGTCCAGCCGGAACGTGTCGATGTACTCGCAGATCCCGTAGCTCGCCTCTGCCAGGGTTCGGGCCTCCTCGTCGGAGAGCAAGTCGAGGTAGTCCGACTGGAGCATCACCGCGTCGGAGGGTTCGATCACGACCACGTCCCACCCCTCCTCGACCAGCGGGGCGAGCGCCCGGACGTTCTCGCGGGCGGTCTCGCCGGCCCGCTCGAGGAACCCCTTCGAGAACGCGGGTCGGCCCGTGTCGTCGAGGTCGTCGGGTACCTTGACGGGGACGCCCGCGGCCTCGAGGACCCGAACGGCGGCCTTCCCCGCCTCGGGGTGGCTGTAGTTGGTGTAGGTGTCGGGGTAGACGATCGCCTTCCGGTCGGCGCCGCGCTCGGGAATGCGCGAGCCACCTTGCGCTTCCAGCGCTCGCCGTTCCGAGGTAGCTGCGCCACCTCGCTCTTCGAACCAGTCTCGGAACGTCATCGGCCGGAACGACGGCAGCGGTCGGCTCGAGTCGATCCCGATCGTCGCCTCGAGCAGTTTGCGGGCGCCGGGGAGCTTCGGGGCCGCACTCGAGAGCAGCGGGAACTTCGAGCCCCACCTCGAGAGGGTCGAGACGTTCGCGAAGAGCCGATCCCGAAGCGACGAGCCGTTTCGCTCGTGGTACTCGTGGGTGACCTCGGCTTTGAGTTTGGCCATGTCGACCTCGCTGGGACAGTCGATCGCACAGCCCTTGCAGCCGATACAGAGGTCCATCACCTCCTCGACGAACTCGTCGGAGAAGGCCTCTCCGGGCGCTAAGTCCCCACTCATGGCCTGGCGGAGCGCGTTCGCCCGACCGCGCGTGCTGGTGATCTCCTCGTGGCTCGCCCGGAACGTCGGACACATCACGCCCCCGGTCGTGGACTGCTCGCCCCGACAGCCACCGCAGCCGTGACAGAGTTCGACCATCCCCTGGAACCCGTTGTCGTTGTCCCACTCGAGGGTGGGCTCGAAGCCGGGTTCGAACTCGTAGTCGGGACCGAAGCGGTGGTGCTCGGTCATGTCGGTGGGGTCGTCGTCGCGGAAGACGACCTGGCCGGGATTCAGGAGCCAGTCGGGATCGAACGCCGTTTTCAGCTCCTGGAAGGTTTCCCACAGCTCCTCGCCGTACAGCTTGCGGTTCCACTGGGTGCGGGCGCGGCCGTCGCCGTGCTCGCCCGAGACCGAGCCGTCGTACTCGACGACCAGATCCGTGACGGCGTCGGCGATCGACGACATCTCCTCGAGCCCCGCCTCGGTCTTCGTGTCGATCAGCGGGCGGATGTGGAGGACGCCGGGGCCGGCGTGGGCGTAGAAGCTGGCGTAGGTGTCGTGATCCTCGAGTACGGCCTGGAAGTCCGCGACGAACGCCGGGAGGTTCTCCGGCGGGACGGCGGTGTCCTCGAGGAAGGCGATATGCTTCTCGTCGGTCGTCCGCGAGAGCAAGATTGGGAGCCCGGACTTGCGCAGCTTCCAGATCTGGCTGCGGCTCTCGGCGTCGTGGGCCTCGATCGCGTCGAAGGCTCGTCTCTCCTCGTCGGCGACGACCCGCTTCTCGGGAGGATCGATCTCGCCGACGGGATCCACTGACGGACAGCGGTCCGCGAGCAGGTTCGCGACTCGTCGCTTTCCGTCGGCGTCGTTCTCGGCGTAGAACTCGACGATGAGGACCGCGCCGGTCCCCTCGGGCAGCATCTCGGTGACGGACGCGAACTCGGCGGTGCCCCGCGCGAGGTCGATCAGCACGTCGTCGATGACCTCGACCGCGGCCGCGTCGTGATCGACGATCGACGCCACGTCGTCCATCGCCTCGAGGACGGAGTCGTAGGCGAGCAGCGTCATGCTCTTCTCGGCGGGGATCGGCTCGAGCGAGACGGTCGCCTCGGTGACGATCGCGAGGGTGCCCTCGCTGCCACAGAGCAGCTTCGCGAGGTTGACCGTCCCACCCTCGGCGTCGGGTTCGCCGACACCCCGCGCCCCGCCTCGAGCGTCCTCGACCAACCAGTCCAGGTTGTAGCCGGAGACGTTGCGCTTGAGGTCGGGGTACGTCTCCTCGATCAGGTCGCCCCGCTCCTCGAGGATCCGAACGACTTCGGCGTAGATCGCCGCCTCGAGGTCGTCGCCGTCGGCAAGTTCGGGCAGGTCCTCGAGGGCGACCTCCCCGAACCGGGTCCGGGTGCCGTCCGCGAGGACGACCTCCACCTCCTCGACGTAGGCGTCGGTCTTGCCGTACTGCAGGGAGTGAGCGCCCGTCGAGTTGTTCCCGATCGCGCCGCCGAGGGCGCTCTTGTCGCCCCAGGCGGGGTCGGGCGCGAACTTCAGGCCGTGGGGCTCGAGGCCCTCGTTGAGGGTCTCGAGGTAGATCCCGGGCTGGGCGGTCGCCCGGCGGGCGTCGGGGTCGACGTCGACGACGCCGTCCATGTACAGCGTGAAATCGAGGACGACGGCCTCGTTGACGGTCTGGCCGGCGAGACTCGTCCCGCCGCCCCGCGGCAGCACCGGGATCCCCCGCTCGGCGCAGTACTCGACGGTCGCGGCGACGTCGCCGGCCGAGCGCGGGAAGACGACCGCGACCGGGGTGACCTCGTAGATGCTCGCGTCGGTCGCGTACAGCTCCCGGGAGTAGGAGTCCGCACGGACATCGCCCTCGATCAACCGACCGATGTCCTCGACCAACGCCGGCCGATCGACGTCGTCGCTCCGGTAGTCGAAGTCGGCTCTGGGATCGTCGGCGGGACCCGATCCGGAAGGTGGCGTCGTCGTCATAGCGGCGTTCGGGGTTCGTCCGCGCTGAGCGTTGCTGTCGCGATACTCGAACGACCGCCGAGAACCGCAGGGGGACGGTCACCGCCGCACTCGAGGGAAGGTCGAACGGCCATCATCCGACCATGAGTGGACTCCGCATATAGTTGCTGGGCTAGAGGACGGTGTTTCGCCCGGTCCCGGAACCCGCTCGAGCGGGATCGCGCGACCGACCGGGTGGTCTCTCGTAGCGATACGGGACGTTTGCGTCTACAGCCCGAGACAGTAGGCCGCAGAGTCCCGCCCTCGCGATGGGTTCGAGGATTCGACCGGTCCGTTCTCGTCGACACTGCCAGTGCAGACGTCGGAACGTTGTGCGAGCGCGAGCCCCACCGTCCGACCGGGCCGAACGATCCCGGAATCACCAGTAGTTCTGAAGTCCCGGATAAAATATGTGAAAGGGGAACAGAGGAGTGGAGCCGGTTTTTTGTGATCGATGCACTCGAGGTTCACGCTGACTGTCGAACTTCGACGGTTTGTACCGGAGATTCGAGGTAGCGAGCTTCGCTCCTCCGTCAACGTCCGATGAGAATAAGTATATGCTATCGTAGATATAGCCATAAATATCGTATAGTTTATCTGTATTTTAACCGAGTAGGTATTGATCGGATTTCACCTTACGATATCGGAAACGAGTTCATAGCGCCGTCGAGGACGTCCCGAGCCGGCTCGGATCGAGTCCCCTCCGCGAGAACACCTACAGGAGTCGATCGGCGATGATGTTCTTCTGGATCTCGCTCGTTCCCTCGTAGATCTTCGTGATCCGGGCGTCGCGGTAGTACCGCTCCGCGGGGTAGTCCGTGACGTAGCCCGAGCCGCCGTGGACCTGAACGGCCTCGTCGGCGACGTCGACCGCGTGTTCGGAGGCGAACAGCTTCGCCATGCTCGAGAACCGCGCGGCGATCTCCTGGTTACCCTGCTCGACCTGGGTCGCAGCGCGGTAGGTCAGCGACCGGGCCGCCTCCACGTTCGTCGCCATCTCGGCGAGTTTGTGCTCGATCGCCTGGAACTCCGCGATCGGCTGGTCGAACTGCTCGCGTTGTTGGGCGTACTCGAGCGCCGCGTCCAGCGCACCCTGAGCGGCACCGACGGCCTGGGCAGCGACGCTGGTGCGACCGGCGGCGAAGAACTCCATCAGCTGATAGAAGCCCCGATCTACCTCGCCGATGACGTTCTCTTCGGGGACGCGGACGTCGTCGACGATGACCTCCGCGAGATCCGACGCTCGAATTCCGAGCTTGTTGTCGATCTTCTCGGTCTGGATCCCGTCGGAATCCATCTCGACGAGGAAGGCGGTGATACCGCGGTGGCCCTCGTCGGGGCTCGTCTTGGCCATCAGGACGCCGACGTCGGCGACGGTGCCGTTGGTGATCCACATCTTGTTCCCGTTGAGGACGTAGCCGTCCGCATCCTCTTCGGCCACCGTCTCGATCCCCGCGACGTTCGAGCCGTGGGCGGGTTCGGAGATCATCGAACACGACGCCGTTTCGCCGTTGGCGATCTTCGGGAGCCACTCTTCTTTCATCCACTCGTCGCCGAACTCGAGGATCATGTTCGTCCCGAACCCCGCGGAACCGACCGCGGAGCCGATCCCGGGATCGGCCCGCCACAGCTCCTCGGTGACGATCGTCGAGGAGAGCTTGTCCATCCCCGCGCCGTCGTACTCGAGGGGAATCCCCGGTGCGACGAAGTCGTACGTCGCCGCCTCCCTGCGGATCTCCTCGGGGTACGTGCAGTTCCGGTCGTACTCCTCGGCGACCGGCTCGATCTCGTTTTCGCCGAACTCGCGGACGGCCTCGCGGATCGCGCGGTGCTCGTCGGACAGAGCGAATGCCATATCCGGAAATAGGAAGCTACGTACAAAATATCTTCGCCGATACCGAACATCGTACAGACAGTGCGGAACAACTGAGAACAGTGTAAGATAAATCGGATCGAGGCGTCGCTCGAGCATCTCTCGTGGATCGAACGAACGAAACCCGTTCTCGGCGTGTGATAGAATGCGTACCACAATACCTATTGGGTCGTTGGCGTACTATCCGGTATGCTGGATTTCGTCCAACTCGAGGCCGAACTCGACCAGGAGGAGCGGATGATCCGGGACACGGCCCGGGAGTTCGTCGAGGAACACGTCAAACCCGACATCGGCGACCACTTCGAGGCCGGAACCTTCCCCGAGGAGCTCATCCCAAAGATGGGCGAGCTCGGCTTCTACGCGCCGAACCTCGAGGGGTACGGCTCGCCGAACGTCTCCGAGACGGCGTACGGACTCCTGATGCAGGAACTCGAGGCCGGCGACTCGGGGCTGCGCTCGATGGCCTCGGTCCAGGGCGCGCTCGTGATGTATCCGATCCACGCCTACGGCAGCGAGGCTCAGAAGGAGGAGTGGCTCCCGGCGATGGGCCGGGGCGAGGCGATCGGCTGTTTCGGTCTCACCGAACCCGAGCACGGCTCGAACCCCTCGGCGATGGAGACGTACGCCGAGGCCGACGCGGACGGCTACGTCCTCAACGGCTCGAAGACCTGGATCACGAACTCGCCGATCGCCGACGTCGCGGTCGTCTGGGCCCGGGATCGCTCGAGCGAGGACGACCCCGTCCGCGGGTTCCTGGTCGAGACCGACCGGGACGGCGTCTCGACGAACAAAATAACCGAAAAGCTCTCCCTTCGCGCGTCGATCACGGGCGAGATCGGGCTCAACGACGTTCGAGTACCCGAGGAGAACGTCCTGCCCG
Organism: Natronococcus sp.; assembly: GCF_047921035.1. NCBI lineage: Archaea > Methanobacteriati > Methanobacteriota > Halobacteria > Halobacteriales > Natrialbaceae > Natronococcus > Natronococcus sp. Next base: position 10,369 of record NZ_JBLRWX010000004.1, on the reverse strand, counting down.
GCGTCTCGGGGATGAAGGGGCCGCTGTCGTGTCTCACGCAGGCCCGCTACGGCATCGCCTGGGGTGCGGTCGGGGCCGCCCGCGACTGCTTCGAGGAGGCCCGCGCCTACGCCACCGAGCGCGAGCAGTTCGGCGGTCCCATCGGTCGCTTCCAGCTTCAACAGGAGAAGCTCGCGGAGATGGCGACCCAGATCACCCTGGCCCAACTGCTGGCCTACCGGCTCGCCGACCTCAAGGAACGGGGAGAGATGCGTCCCAAGCACGTCTCGATGGCGAAGCGCAACAACGTCCGAACGGCCCGCGACCAGTCGCGGGTCGCCCGCGAGATGCTCGGCGGAAACGGGATCACGACCGACTACTCGCCGATGCGCCACATGGCGAACATGGAGACGGTCTACACCTACGAGGGAACGCACGACATCCACACGCTCGTCCTCGGCGAGGAGCTGACGGGCTTTCAGGCGTTCACGTAGCGGTGACGATCCGCGTCGGTTGATCCGCCTATCGCCGAAAACGGCGTCCGCTCGAGCCGAACCGCTAGATCTCGGTGACGACGTCGTGGCTCTGTGCGAGCTGTTCGGCGTCCTCGTCGAGCAGCGCCACGACGAGGTAGGGTGCGTACGACTCGAAGTACTCGACCAGCGCCGTGATCCGCTCGGCGTCGATCGCCTCGAGGGAGTCGAGCAGCATGAACGGCACCGTCTCGTAAACGTCGTGGACGAGATAGCCCGCCAGCGCGAAGACCAGTCCCGTCACCTCGCGTTCACTCTCGCTTAAGTGTTCGATCGCGTCCTCGTAAGCTGCGCCCTCCTCGGTGCTGCGGACGATCTTGAGGTCGAAGGAGGACCGCGACACCTTCCGGCGACCCTCGCGGACCTCCCGCGTGGTTCGGTCGATCCAGATCCGATCGAGGTTGCTGTACCCCAGCGTCTCGAGGAGGTTCTCCATGTGCTCGTTGAACGCCTCGACGGCGTCCTCCTCGATCCGATCGATGCGGGTGCGCAGATCGGTTAACTCCTCGGTCGCTTGCTCGCGGCGGCTCTCGAGGCCCTCGCGCTCGTCGAGTCGCTCCTCGACGTCGGCGATCTCGTCCTCGATCTCGTCGCGCTCGCGCTCCTTGCGCTCGAGTTCGAACTCGAGCTGGTTGACCTCGCGGTGTTGCTCGAGGATGTCCTCGGAGCCGTCGCTCTCGAGGTCGTCGATCTCGCTCTCGAGGTCGTCGATCTCCTCGGTGAGCGCCTCCCGATCCTCGGTGAGATCGTCGATCCGGCCGCGCCGGCGGTCGATCTCGTCGTCGATCGAGTCGAGTCGACGGTCCGCTCGGTCGTACTCCGTTCGGTTCTCGTCGATCTCGGTCAGCGTCGCCCGCTTCTCGTCGAGTTCGTCGTCGATCGCCGAGCGCTCCTCGAGTCGGTCCTGGTGGACCCCGCGGAGCTGCTCGAGCGTGCTCTCGATCTGTTCGGTAGCGACCGACGAGCCGCAGGTCCAGCAGGTGACCGTCTCGGAGTCGCTGTCGGCCAGCAGCTGGTCGGTGACGGCGCCGCCGTCGTGCTCGTGATCGCCGTCGCCGAGGAACTCCCCGGCCTCCTCGAGCAGCCGTTCGTTGAACTGCACCGTCCGCTGGAGCTGCGAGATCTCCTCGTTGAGATCGTCCTTCTGGGCCTGCAGCGAGTCGATCTCGGCCTCCAGCCGGCCGACGTCGACGTTCTCGCCCGTCGAGAGCTCCTCGAGCTGGGTTTCGACCTCCTCGCGCTCGTCCTCGAGGGCCTCGATGCTCTCGCGCTCGGTGTCGATCCGGTCGCGGGTGCGCTCGAGCTCCGATCGCGTCTCGCGCAGCTCGTCGAGTTTCGTCTCGAGTTCCGAGCGCTCCTCGCGGCGGGTCTCGACGTCGACGTTCGTCGCCTCGAGCTGTGCTTCGGCCTCCTCGAGCTCCTCGCGGAGCGACTCGATCTCGTCGCTCACTCGGGTTCGCTTCGCCTCGAGGTCGGGAAGCCGATCCTCGAGATTGTCGAGTTCGTCGAGCTCGGCGTCGATACGCTGCTTTCGCTGCTCGAGTTGCTGGATCTCGGCTTTGATCGCGTCGGTGTCGACCGGACGCATGATCAGGTCCCGCAGTTCGTCGCCCCGTGCGACGGCTCGGCGGGCCTCGTTGGACTCGAGCAAGAACGCGAACAGATCCGCGATCTCCGGATCCTCGAGATAGGGGTCGCCGTCGGTGACGACGGTTCCGTTCCGTCGATGGAGGGTCTGGCGGTACCGCTCGTCGCCGAACTCGAGGACGGCCTCGCCTTCCGTCGCGTCGGCCTTGAGACTCGCCCGGTCGCTGCCGAGCGCGGCCATGATTCCCTGGAGCAGCGACGTTCTGTTGGTCGCGTTTCGGCCGGAGAGCACGGTGATCCCCTGCTGGAACGAGACGGTCGTCTCCTCGATACCGCCGATGTTGCTCACCGAGAGCGTCGCCTGACCGGGAGTCTCTCGGTCCGATACGTTCTGGCTCGTCTTCATACAGCCGGGTAGCGCGGCCGGACAAATAGGTATTGTCCATTCACCTCCCATCGCGGCCGGATTCGGCTCTCGTCAGGCCGAGCAGTCGCAGGCCCGCTCCTCGAGGAGTTCGCGGACCGTATACTGCTGCTGGCACTCCTCGCAGGTCACCGTCACGGAGACGAGCACGTCGAACTCGCCGATGTCGACGACGTCGTTGCGTCGCAGCTGGGCGATCGTATCGCCCGTGACCGCCTCGGTCCGGTTCTGAAGCGCGCCCAGTTTCTCCTCGGCTCGCTCGAGCCGTTCCTCGTCGCTCGGCGTCGCGAGTTCGGCCTCGAGACACTTGGTGAGGTGGTTGTAGACGGTCTGATGGGAGACGAAGTCCGACTCGACGTCGTCGACGGGGACGCCGTCGCGCTCGAGTTCGTTGCGCGTCTGGACCCGCGTCCCGCTCGTGACGTCGTCGGCGCTGAGCAGCCGATAGGTGTTCTCGATCTCCCCTTCCTTGTACGAGACGCCGGCGGTCTCGAACGCCGCCTCGAGGACCCGCTGGTTGACGATCGTCGCCAGCTCTCGAGTGCTGTACTGTTCGTCGCCCGTACCGGTCCAGTACGAGACCAGATCCTCGTCGAGCCCGGAGAGCGAATACTGTTCGGCCACTCGACCGAGCTTACAACACGCCGCGTCACGGTCAGCCATTGGTACGGCGAACGGCGTACCGAGCAAAAAGCGTTCCGAGACCGCAATCTGTTTACATAGGTATGTCCGTAATCCCGACTGGAAGATCGACAGAAAGTACCAGATTGGTATAATAGTAACATAGTAGAGAGCTATAGACAAACAGCTGTAGTAGAACGGTGACCGAACGTACGAGATCGAGGAAAAATAAATATTCGTAAACATGCCATTAATTGTAATATTAACCTGGTGTATTGAGTCTGTTTACCCCCTTTTTCGGATAGCTGTAGATATTTCCCGTCACTCGATCAGTCAATCGGAGTATGGTGACAGTATATCAGGTTCATACTACAGATAGAGGTTATAATACATGTACCATAATATCAGCTATAGTGGTATTTCACGGGGTGGGTTGTCGAAGCACGTCACACTGGGTCCGCGAGTTTATGTATCAAACCGAGGCCAACCGGGGTATGACAGACCGAACGAACCTGTCACGACGAACCGCCCTCCGAACCGCCGGCGCGCTCGGGATCGCTTCGATCGTCGGCTCGAGTGCGGTCGGTGCGCAGTCGGAGCCGACCGCGAGCGAGGGCGTCGACCAGTATATCGGCGTCGTCGATCGGATCGTGGACGGTCGACACGTCGTGATCCTGCTCGAGGAGGACAACCGGGTGGTCGACCAGCTCGTCGTCGACGTCGACGAGTTCGAGGAGATCGCCGAGCGGGACGTTTTGCTCGTCGTCGTCGAGAACGGAGCGCTTTGCAGCTACCGGCACCTTCCGGAAAAGCCCGAGAGCACCGGTCGACCCTGACCGAGAGGCGGACGAGACGGACGTTACGACTTCGGGCTGCGTTTCGAACGGGGTTCCTCACGGGCAGCCGTTTCGTCGTCGCCGCCGAACCCGGCGCTGATGATCCGCGTCAGCGCCGACTCGGTGCTTTCGTCGAGTTCGGTGACGTCGTCGGGGTCGGCCTCGAGTACGAACCCCGTCGAGATGTTCGGCGCCGTCGGCAGGAACAACATCACCCGGTCGTCCGCGGTCTGGTGACCGGTCTTGAACGCGGTCATTCGGATCCCGCGCCAGATCTCGAGTTTGACCGGGCCCTGGACCGACTCGGAGCCGACCGTCACCTCGGTCGTCGTCTTCGAGGCGTTGTAGACGAGTCGCAACCCCGGCACGCGGTTCGCGGCGCGGTCGAGCCAGGCCTCGAACAGCTCGCCGGCCGTCGTCCGCGCGAGGTGGCCGAGCAGGTACATCAGTCCGGCGACGATCGAGAGCACGATGACGACGCGCAACAGCCCCGCGACGACCTCGCGTGCGCGGTCGCCGACGCCGGGGAGGATCGGCTCGAGGACGGCGCCGTCGAGCAGCATCGTCGGAACGAACGTCGAGACGAACGAGTAGAGCACGTAGACGAGAAACCCCGTGATGGCGATCGGAACGAGGACGACGAGTCCGCGCCCGAAGTCCCCTTTCCACGTGCTCGGATCGGTTCGTTCCACACACACGGGTAGACGCCTCGTCCTATGAATAGGTTTAGATCGCGATCGAACGGAATCAAAGCGTCCGTCGGAGCTCCGCGAGAAGCGGTGCCGGCAAATCCAGCCCCGCCAGCAGCGTCTCGCGCTGGCTCCGATCGCCGTGTCCGGCCGCGAACCCGTTCAGCCGCGCGACGATCGTCGAGTCGACGAACGCGTCGCCGTACAGCGCCTCGAGTCCGTCCCCGACGGTCGGCCGCGAGCGGAGTTCATACTTCTGGTGGGACGGCTCGGCCGAGTAAAACGCCGAGAGCCGTTCAACGGCGGTCGCCGGCGACCGCCCGGTTCGCTCCGCGAGCGCGGCTCGCTCCCGACGGGCGATCTCGTACTGATCGTCGTCGTGGGCGAGGACGACGCTTCGGTACTGCCGTTTCGGTGCGCTCGAGTGCCAGTCGTGGTTCGTCCAGAACGTCTCGAGGAGGTCCTCGTAGGACAGCAACTCGGGGTCGTAGGCGACCCGGACGACCTCGGTGTGATCGCCTAGCGCGAAGTAGGTCGGGTCCGGCTCGGTTCCGCCCGCGTAGCCGACCCGCGTCCGGTCGACGCCGCAGAGCGCGCCGAAGCGGGCGTCGGGTCCCCAGAAGCAGCCCATCCCGAACGTCGCCGTCTCGGTCGCCTCCGGGAGGTCGAGAGGGGCGTCCTCGAGTAACGCCGGCTCGTCGGGCGCGGACTCAGTCGGTTCCATACTCGCTCTTCGGCCCGAGACTGATGGGGCTGTCGCCGTCCACCGGGTGGGTCCGTGTCCGTCGGCACGTGCAGCCCCTAGTTCCTTGCTCCTCGTCGGTGGCTCTCCGAACGCTATGGGAACAGTTGACGTAGCGATCGGCGTCGACGCGGACTGTGTCGCCGGCTGGCTCGGCTCGTACGGCGGCGAGGACTCGCCCGCGGACCTCTCTCGAGGCCTGTCGGCTGGAAGCGAGGGGATCCCCCGGATGCTCGCGCTGTTCGACGAACAGGACGTCGAGACCTCCTGGTACGTCCCGGGACACACGATCGAGACCTTCCGCGACGAGATCGAAGCCGTCGCGGCCGCCGGCCACGAGCTGGGCGTCCACGGCTACTCCCACGAGAACCCGACCGACCTCTCGCGGGAGCAGGAAGACGAGATCCTCGAGGTCTCGATCGAGCTGATCGAGGACGTCACCGGTTCGGAGCCGGTCGGCCACCGCGCCAGCTGGTGGGAGTTCAGCGAGAACACGCCGGAGCTCGTCCAGAAGCACGGCTTCGACTACGACAGCAGCCTGATGGAACGACAGTTCGAGCCGGGCTGGATGCGCGAGGGCGACAGCTGGGAGCAGATCGACTACGACAAGGATCCGGAGACCTGGATGGAGCCGTACCAGTACGGCGAGGAGACCGACGTCGTCGAGATTCCGATCAGCTGGTACCGCGACGACATCCCGCCGATGCTGTTCATCAAGCAGCCGGTCTACCACGCCGGCTACAAGGATCCCGAGATGATGTACGAACAGTACTACAAACGGCAGTTCGACTACCTCTACAACCGCCGCGGAGCGGGCGTCTACACGTTTACGATCCACCCCGATCTCCACGGACTCCCGCACATGATCCCGCTGTTCGAGGAGTTCATCCAGTACGTCAAGAGTCACGAGAACGCGCAGTTCGTCACCCTCGAGACGGTCGCCGAGCGGTTCAGGGACGATCCGTCGGTGTACGAAAGCGAGAGCAACTACGTCTGACGGGTGGTCCTCGAGAGCGGTCGGCGTCGACGGCGTCGGTCAGCCGAGCCGTCGCCCGACCGCGTCCTCGAGTTCGGTCCTGACCTGGCGGACGATCGGCATCGGGTCGTCGCGGTGGAGGAAGTCGAACGATCGATCCTCGACGCACGATTTCGCGATCTCGCCGGCCCGTCCCGCGAGCGAGGGCCGTTCGACGAACGGCGACTCCTCGCGGGCGACGCTGACGAGGTGCTCGAGTTCGCCGTAGAGGTAGTGCGTGCTGACGCCGGTCTCGTAGGAGGGATCGATCAGTTCGCTGCGACCGGTGGCGGCGAGCCAGTACCAGGCCGGGAAGTCCGCGCCCGCCTTGACCGCACAGGCCAGCGACTGCCACATCCGGGGGTTGATCTCGACGATCGAGAACTCGCCGGTCTCGGCGTCCTCGATGTACTCGATGCAGGCCAGCCCGTGCCACTCGAGTTCGTCGAGGATCGCCCGGCCCGCCTCCTCGAGTTCGGGGATGTGGACCGACTCGCGGTAGACCCCGCCGCTGCCGGTGTAGGAGTCGCCGCGAAGCTGGCGATGCTGGAAGGTGCCCAGCGCCTCGCCGTGTTCGTACAGCGCGCCGAAGACGTACTCGCCGGCGCCCTCGACGTACTCCTGGACGATCGGCTCGTGGCCCATCTTCTCGATCAGCGCGTCGGTGTCGGGCGTCTCGCCTGGTGCGATGTGCTCGACGGATTTGGCGATCTTCGAGTCCTCGAGTTCGAACTCCTCGAGGTAGGCGTCGGTCAGCAGGTTGTACCGGGACTTGACGATCCGGTTGTCGCTCCAGTCCTCGACCTCCGAGAGCAGTTGCGTCTCCGGGATCGCCACGCCCGCGTCGGTCGCGATCTCCGCGAGTCGCTTGCGGTCGTGGACGTTGCGGAGCATCTCCATCGGCGGCACGACGAGGTCGACGTGGCGATCGAACGCCTCGTACTCCCGCGAGAGGATGTACGTGTCGTGCGGGCGGTGCGGTATAATGGTACGAACGTCCGGGCGGGCGGCCAGGCCGAGCAGCGCGTCCCGGTAGGCCGGCAGGTTGCTCGGCGGCGGCACGAGCGCGGCCTCGTCGCAGTACCGCGAGGCAGTGACGCTGAGATTCGGATCGTCGACCGCGGCGATCGTGTACACGCCCTTCGACCCCAGCGAGCGGACCGAGGTGTAGCCGTGTGGATACCGCGATGCGGGGATGACGACCGCGTCGCGTTCGTCACTCAACGTCGATCACCCGTGATTGACGGTACCGCGAGGCGTTCGGGTTCGTTCGAGTCGAATCGGTCGTCTCGGAATCGGTGAGGTAGTCGGTGACTGGCATCGTCAGTACGGTCAACAGCGTGTAGAGCTCTCCGACACGATCCTCGTCGTGGCAGTGGGTGTGATACAACCTACGAATCGCGTCCGCGTTCGGGCCGGGAAACGCGTCGGCCAGGTGACCGCGCTGTTCGAGGACCTCGCCGGTGAAGTCGAACGACCGGAGGAGTTCGGCGTCGTCCAGCCAGGGACCGTCGGTCAGGTACGGTTTCGGCGGCGTCCGGTTGGTCACGTGCTTTCGCCAGAACTCCAGGAAGTGTTCGCCGGCGTACTCCACCGGGAACGACCGCGAGAGCGAGACGCCGGTGCTGGCGTGTGGAATCGCCGCGAGACCGGGGTCGAGACGGGTGACCGCCTGACCGATGAGGTCTCGGCGGAGCTTGTACCGAGGCGGCATCGACAGCGAGAGATCGAGCAGCCGATTGTCGAGGAACGGCGATCGGTACGGAAGCATCCGACGGAGATCGCTGTGGAACCGCATATCGTCGTCGTTCGAGAGCGGATAGCAGTCGCCGTAGTAGACCACGTCCTCGAGCGACTCGTAGGTGACGCCGTGGTGGACGATCCGATCGCCGTCCCGGTAGATGTTCGACTCGAGGATCGTGCGGAGGTCGGTCGGCATCTCGAGGTCGTCGGACGCGGTCTCGAGCAGCAGGTCGATGTACTCGTCGACGGTGTCGACCGGGCGTTCGATCGGTACCGTCATCGAACCCAGCGGGCCGAGCGAGACGTGCGGCGACGGCACGCCGTACTTGCCGAACAGGGAGTCGCTGTACAGTCCCGACAGCAACCCGTCGACCCGGTCGGTGATCTCGGTTTCGAACCCGCTCGTGTACGGCTGGCTGAACCAGCCGTTGAACGAGTCGGCCCAGCGGTTTCGCTCGAGGGCGCCGATACGGTACTCGGGCCCGCGCTCGAGCAGTTTGAACTCCGCGCCGGCCTCGAGGGCCACCCGCTCGGCGATGCGCGCCTCGCGGTTCATCCAGTCGTTCATGTGGAACGCGGTGGCGTTGTCGAGGGCGGCGAGGACGAGCCGGGAGTCGCTACCCCCCGACAGCAAGACGCCGTACTCGCAGTCTGTGTGTGTCCACTCGTCGACGACGGTCTGAAACCGGTCGGTGAACTCCTCGACGAACCACTCGAAGGATTCGTCGCGCGGCCGATACCGGGGTCGCCAGTACTGGTCGGTCTGAACCGATCCGTCTTCGAGCGCGATCGACGTGATCGTTCCCGGCTCGAGCTTTTCGACGCCCTCGAGGGGCGTCTTGACGCCGAACGTGCGCCGAAACGCGAGATACTCGTGGAGGTACGCCGGGTGGTACGCAGTGTCGACGGCCGGATGGAACGGAACCAGCTGGACGTTCGTCGAGAAGACGATCCGGTCGTCGTCGGTCCGCGTCCAGTAGACCGGAACCGTTCCGAACCGATCGGTACAGAGCGTGAAGTGCCGTTGCTCTCGATCGTAGAGCAACAGCGTGTAGTTCCCGTTGAGTCCCTCGAGGAACTCGAGTCCTTTCCGTTCGTACAGCGAGAGACAGTACTGTGCGGGGTCGATGTCGGCGGGTCGGGGCTCGTAGCCACCGGACCGACCCATACTGCCGGCCTCGTAGCCGTAGACGTCGCCGAGCAGCCAGCAGCGAACCGACTCGTTTTCGGCACCCGTCGACTGGCCCGACGAGTGACACTCGTTAGGATCGGTTGCGATCGCGACGTGGTCGGTTCTGTACTGGATCGCCGGCTCGGACGGAAGCCACTGATCGAACGTCCCCCCGGACAGCGACCCGTCAGCACAGACCACACCGTGCGTATACCTCACGAAAGATCACCTCAGCTCCGGATCGGCGACACCGGCCCGGCCGATCGGTAGCAGTCGGTACGTGGAGACTGGCAACATCACAGTCAGGGGAAATCTATTCTGACTGTTTATTATAGCGTCGGTAAGGATCACCCGCTGCGAGATCGGTTCGGAGACGGATCGGTACATCCGCAGTCACGAAACGGTGAGTTCGCTAATCGACCCTCGAAAAACGCTTAACCAACTGTTAACCGATCTGACGGGAGAGCTACCGTACCGTCGCGATTCGGATCGAACTGTTGCAACGACGGGCGAAACGGACAGAATGAGACACTCACTCATACCAGTTCGACTAGTGATAGCTATCGAGTACCCGAGTCGTCCGAGTTATCGACGGCTTTCCCTCGAGATACTGCTCGCCGACCGGAGCGATCCGGTACTTCCCCCGGTCGACCCGTTCGACCAGCCCCTGTTCGGCCAGCGCGTTCAACCGTCGGCTGACCGCCTCGCGGCTTCGGTCGATGTTGAGTGCGATGATCGACGGCGAAAGGACGAGCCGTGACGTTCGAAGCGTCCGAAGGAATTCAAAACACTCTCACGCTGGTCATGAGCAGATATTCTCTGACCGGAACACAAGTAGCACCAAGGTATTGCAGTTCACCGACCTGCAAAAGTTGGTGGAATAACACTACTCCACAGGTGGTACATAACAGTTACTCCTCTCATTGGGAGAGATTGTCTGGGACAGACGAGTATGTGGCGAAGTTCTAACTTCTGGTAGCCAAATGTAGTTTTATGCTTCAATCAGCGAGTTGCGAATGTCTTCAATGG